>JAFEER010000290.1 GCA_018240985.1 Pseudomonadota bacterium | reverse complement strand
CTGGACGCCGCGGCTGCGGCGATGGTGGCGCCATGGCGCTGCGCTATCGTCTGGCACAGCGCCAGGCCCGCGCCCACGCCGGCGAATTCGCTTTCGCGGTGCAGGCGCTGGAAGACGCCGAACAGCTGCTGGGCGCGCGCAGCGTCGAAGCCCACGCCGTTGTCCTGCACGGTGATATGCACCAGGCCATCGCCGGCGGGCTCGGCGCACACCTGGACGCGCGGGTCGGCCACGCCGCGCGTGAACTTGACGGCGTTGCCAAGCACTTGGGCCAGCAGCTGGCCGAGCAGATCGGCATCGGCCTGCACGGCCGGCATGGCCGGGGCGATGTGCCATGCCACGCCGTCGCCGGCGCTGCCCAGCAGCGCACGCGCCTGCTGCACGGCGGCGTTCAAGTCCACCGCCTGCAGGCGCAGCGGGGCGCGGCCGGCGCGTGAGATGGCCTGCAGGCCGTCGATCATCAGGGCCATGCGGCGCGCCGAGCCTTCCATGGTGGCCAGGAAGTCCAGCGCCTCGGCCACCTGGGGCGGTGGGCCCGGCAGCTCCTGCAGCAGCTCGCGCACCAGGGCGCCGTAGGAGGTGACGTGGCGCAGCGGCGCGCGCAGGTCGTGCGCGACGGCGCGCAGGAAGGCCTCGTGCGCGGCGGACATGTCGGCGATCTGGCGCTGCGCCGCGGCCAGATCGGCCTGCAGCGCAGCCAGCGTGCCGGGCGCTGGCGTGTCGCCGGGCATTATTTGGCCTGCCTGGCCGGGCGCTTCCAGCCGGCGATGTTGACCTGCTTGCCGCGCGCCACGCTTAAAGAGCCCGGGGGCGTGTCCTTGGTGATGGTGGAGCCGCCGCCGACGGTGCCGCCCGCGCCTATGGTGACGGGCGCGACCAGCACGCAGTTGCTGCCTACGTGCACGTCGGCCTCGATCACGGTGCGGTGCTTGTTGGCGCCGTCGTAGTTGGCGGTGATGCAGCCGGCGCCGTAGTTGACGCGCTCGCCCACGGTGGCGTCGCCCAGGTAGGCCAGGTGATTGGCCTTGGCGCCGGCGGCCAGCTGGCTATTTTTTACTTCGACGAAGTTGCCGATGTGCACCTCGGGCCCCAGCTGCGCGCCCGGGCGCAGGCGGGCGAAGGGGCCGACCAGCGCGCCCTGGCCCACGCTCACGCCGGCCTGTTCGCCGTCGATGTGGGTGTAGGGGTGGATCACGGCGCCGGCGGCGATGCTGGCGTTGCTGATGCAGCAGTAGGCGCCGATCTGCGCGCCCTCGCCCAGCTCGACGCGGCCGGTGAAGATGCAGCCGACGTCGATCTCCACGTCCTGCGCGCAGGCCAGATCCGCGCGCCGGCCGGTCTTGGCATCGTCGCGCAGCTCAAAGCGCGCCGGGTCGGCCAGGCGCACGCCCTGCTCCATCAGCTGCACGGCCTGGCGCATCTGGTGCGCGCGCTCCAGCTCGGCCAGCTGCACCGGGCTGTTCACGCCGGCCACCTGCAGTGGGTCTTGTATGCGGTGCGCCACCACGGGCACGCCATCAGCCACGGCCATGGCGACGATGTCGGTCAGGTAGTACTCGCCCTGGGCGTTGTCGTTGGTCAGGCGCGCCAGCCAGCCGGCCAGCAGGCGCGCCGGCACGGCCATGATGCCGCTGTAGATCTCGCCGATGGCGCGCTGCGCGTCGCTGGCGTCCTTGTGCTCGACGATGCGCTGCACGTTGCCATTGGCGGCGCGCACGATGCGGCCGTAGCCCGTGGGGTCGGGCAACTGCACGGTGAGCAGCGCCAGGCGTTCGCCGCCGGCGGCATCGACCAGGGCGCGCAGCGTGGCGGCCTGAGTCAAGGGCACGTCGCCCGAGAGCACGACCACCATGCCGTCGCCCGCCAGCCTGGGCACGGCCTGCTGCACGGCGTGGCCGGTGCCCAGCTGCGGCTCCTGGCGCACGCATTGCAGGTCAAACTGGGCTGTAGAGCCCATCCCACCTGCGCAAGATGCTTCTACTTCAGTAGCGCCATGGCCTGTCACCACCACCACCCGGCGCGCCCGCAGGCTGGCGGCCTGATCCAGCACATGCTGCAGGAGCGGGCGCCCGGCCAGGCGCTGCAAGACCTTGGGAATGCGGCTTTTCATGCGCGTGCCCTTGCCCGCGGCCATGATGATGATGTCCAGTGCTGTCATGGAATGTATGGATATGGCGTGTCAAGCATGCCCGGCAAGACCCGCCCGGCAAACGCGCCATTATCCCGTGCGGCGCCACTGGTAGCTGAGCGGCGCGCGGCCCAGGGGCTCGACCACGGCATGCTGGCCGGCGGCCACGCGCAGGCTCTGGCCGGGTTGCAGCACGCGGTCGCCCGACGCCTCGTACCAGCCGTGGGGGCCGTCGTCCAGCGTTACCCAGGCCTGGCCGCAGACCACGCGCAGCTGCATGGCGGCCGCCGGGCGCAGGCTCAGCGTGACGCCCCTGGCAAGCCGGCACGGATCATTGGCGGCAGGGCTGGGGCAGGCGCCCCATTGTTGCGAATTCAGAACATGCGATGCGGTCATGGCAGTCTCCTGGTAAACCTTGGATGGCGGTCAGTTTGCGCCTGGCGTCGGGGAAGCGTCCAATGAAAACCAGCCCCGCAATCCATTCCATCAATGCATCAATTGGGGCATCATGCGTGGCCATGACGACAGCCCCGCCCTCCATCACGCACCTGCGCACCCGGCCCGTCGCCGTGGGCCACTGGCGCGCCTTTCTGGCCGTGGCGCGGCACCTGAATTTCCGCGCCGCGGCGGATGAGCTGGCGCTGACCCAGTCCGCCGTGAGCCGCCAGATCCAGGCGCTGGAGGACGAAGTCGGCGTGCCGCTGTTTTTGCGCCACACGCGCGCCGTGGAGCTGACCGGCGCCGGCGGCCAGCTGCAGCGCGCCGTGGCGCCGGCGCTGGAGCGCATGGACGCGGCCGTGCGCCTGGTGCGCCAGCAGGCGGGGCGCAAAAGCGTGGCGATTGCCACCTGGGCCAGCTTTGCCTCGATGTGGCTGATTCCGCGCATGGAGGAGTTCCAGCGCGACAACCCCGACATCGACATCCGCATCGACGCCAGCGATGCCATGGTGGACCTGGAGACCGCCGACGTAGACCTGGCGCTGCGCTCGGCCGTGCCCGGCCACCAGCCGGCCGGCGCGCAGCGCCTGTTCGGCGAGCAGCTGGCGGTGGTGGCCAGCCCCTGGCTGCTCAACAGCATGCCGCCGATACGCGAGGCGGCCGACGTGGCGCAGTTCACGCTGATCGAGGCTGGCGACGCGCACCGCCTGCCCTACTTCGAGCTGATCACCTGGCGCCGCTGGTTCGAGGTGCATGGCCTGCAGCGCCTGCAGCCGCGGCGCTGGCTGTACTTCAACTATGCCCAGCAGATCGGCCAGGCGGCCCTGGCCGGGCAGGGCCTGGCGCTGGCGCGCATGCCGCTGGTGGCGCAAAGCCTGGCCACGGGCGATCTGCTGGAGGTGCTGCCCGGCCACCGGCTGGATTCGCCGCTGGCCTACTGGCTGGTGGTGGGCCCGAGGAGCGGCCAGCGCCCGGAGATCGAGGCCTTCTGCGCCTGGCTGCTGCTGCAGGCCGAGGCCACGCGCCGCGCCATCGGCGAAGCGCCGGCAACCCTCAGCTGAGCGTCACGCGGGCAAACTTGCGCTTGCCGACCTGCACCACGTAGCTGCCCGCGGCCAGCTTCAGGCCCTTGTCGCTGACCACGCCGCCATCGACGCGCACGCCGCCGCCGTCGATCAGGCGGTTCGCCTCGCTGGTCGACGGCGCGAGGTTGGCCTGTTTCAGCAAGGCGCCAATACCCAGCGGGGCGCCCGTGAGTTGCAGTTCGGGGATGTCATCGGGAATGCCGCCCTTGCTGCGATTGGTGAAGTCGCCTTCAGCCGCATCGGCCGCTGCCACGCTATGAAAACGCGCCGTGATCTCCTTGGCCAGCAGCACCTTGGCATCCTTGGGGTTGCGCCCCTCGGCCACTTCTTTTTTGAGTTGCGCGATCTCGGCCAGGCTCTTGAACGACAGCAGGGTGTACCAGTCCCACATCAGCGTGTCGCTGATGCTCAGCACCTTGGCGAACATGGTGTTGGCGTCCTCGGTGATGCCGATGTAGTTGTTCTTGGACTTGGACATTTTCTCCACGCCGTCCAGCCCCACGAGGAGCGGCATGGTGAGCACGCACTGCGGCTCCTGACCCCATTCCTGCTGCAGGTGCCGGCCCATGAGCAGATTGAACTTCTGATCCGTGCCGCCCAGCTCCAGATCGGCCTTCAGGGCCACGGAATCGTAGCCCTGCAGCAGCGGGTACAAAAATTCATGCAGGCTGATGGAGCTGCCGTCGCTGAAGCGCTGGTGGAAATCGTTGCGCTCCATCATGCGCGCCACCGTGTATTTGGCGGCCAGCTGGATCATGCCGCGCGCGCCGAGTCGGTCGCACCACTCGCTGTTGTAGCGGATCTCGGTACGTGCCGGATCGAGCACCTTGGCGGCCTGGGTGTAGTAGGTGTCGGCGTTCAGCTTGATCTGCTCGGCCGTGAGCGGCGGGCGCGTGCTGTTGCGCCCGGAAGGGTCGCCGATCAGCGTGGTGAAGTCGCCTATCAAAAAGATCACCTGGTGGCCCAAGTCCTGCAGCTGGCGCATCTTGTTCAGCACCACGGTGTGGCCCAGGTGGATGTCCGGCGCCGTCGGGTCCAGGCCCAGCTTGATGCGCAGCGGCGCTCCAGTCGCCTCGGAGCGCGCCAGCTTTTGCGTCCACTCGTCCCTGGGCAGCAGTTCATCGACGCCGCGCAGGGACTGTTCCAGCGCCCTCCCTACACCATCGGTCACCGGAAAAGTTGTAGCAGTAGATTGATTCATAAGGGTTTTCAAGGTGTCGCCGAGGGCCCGGGGGCTATACTCTCGGGTGCTTTCAAGCAGCGGATTCTAGTGTCCCCGCCGTCCAACCGGCTCTGGGCTGCCTTCCGCGGCGCCACCACATTCCCTGTGCTTCCCGCCCATCGGCCGCCTGGCCCGAGGGCCTGCAGGCTCAGCTCTCTCCAGGGGTAAACCTCTTGAACAACGGCCTGACCACCGCCGGACTGCTATTGCTCAGCCAACTGAAGCAGACCATTCAAACCCATCCGAAACGCATCACCACCACCCTGGCCGCCCTGTTGCTGACCACGGGCGGCGGCGCCTTTGCCGTGGCCTCGTTCTCGCCGGATCCGGCCGATCTGCCGGTGCGCAACGTCACCCAGGCCGTGCCGTCGCTGGCCGGCGACGCGCCGCTGTCGGCGCTGGTGGACACGCCGCCGTTTTCGCTCCACCGGTCGGACAGCACGCGCGGCTCCGACACCGCCGAAAGCATGCTGCAGCGCCTGGGCGTGGCCGACCCCGCGGCCGCGGCCTTCCTGCGCGGCGACGGCGTGGTGCGCCAGCAGCTGCTGGGGCGCGCCGGCCGCTCGATCTCGGCCGAGACCACCGACGACCACCGCCTGGTGCGCCTGACTGCGCGCTGGGCGCCCGACGAGGGCAACCAGTTCCAGCGCCTGGTGGTGGAGCGCCAGGCGGACGGCAAGTTCGCCTCGCGCATCGAATCGGCCCCACTCACGGTGGGCAGCCGGCTTGCCGGCGGCATCATCCGCAGCTCGCTGTTCGCCGCCACCGACGCCGCCAGCATCCCCGACGCCGTGGCCGTGCAGCTGGCCGAGGTGTTCTCGGGCGACATCGACTTTCGCCGCGCGCTGCGCAAGGACGACCGCTTCTCGGTGGTCTACGAAACCCTGGAGGCCGATGGCGAGCCTCTGCGTAGCGGCCGCGTGCTGAGCGCCGAATTCAAGAACGGCGACAAGACCTACAGCGCCATGTGGTTCCAGGCGCCCGGCGCCGCCAAGGGCTCGTACTACACGCTGGACGGCAACAGCATGCGCCGCGCCTACCTGACCTCGCCGGTCGAGTTCTCGCGCGTCTCCAGCGGCTTTGCCATGCGCTTTCATCCCATCCACAAAACCTGGCGCGCGCATCTGGGCACCGATTTTGCCGCCCCCACCGGCACGGCCGTGCGCACCATTGGCGACGGCGTGGTGGACTTTGCCGGCGTACAGAACGGCTACGGCAACGTGGTCTACGTCAAGCACCAGAACCAGCATGTCACGGTCTACGCCCACCTGAGCCGCATCGACGTGCGCCAGGGCCAGAGCATCGAACAGGGGCAGAAGATCGGCGCCGTGGGCGCCACCGGCTGGGCCACGGGCCCGCATCTGCACTTCGAGTTCCGAGTGAACGGCGAGCAGCGCGACCCCATGAGCATCGCGCGCGAGAGCGAGGCCGCGCAGCCGGTGCCCGCCGCGGCGCGCCAGGCCTTCAACCGCCTGGCGTCCAACATGCGCGTGCAGCTGTCGTCCGCCGTGCAGATCCTGCAGGCCAGCGCCGATTGAATTCAGCCAGCGATTCCGGCGAGCGCTGCTACATAGGGCTGATGTCGGGCACCTCGCTCGACGGCATCGACGGCGTACTGGCCCGTTTTTCAGGCAACGATTGCCTGGTAACGCAGCATGCAAGCGCGCCGCTAGCTCCTGAATTAAGAGCAGAACTGCTCGCCCTGAACCACAGCGGCAGTGACGAGCTGCACCGCGCCGCCCTCGCCGGCAACGCCCTGGCGCGCGCCTATGCTGCCGTGGTGCAGCGCCTGCTGGCGCAGGCCGGGCTCACGCCCGACGCCATCCACGCCATAGGCGCCCACGGCCAGACGGTGCGCCATCAGCCGCGAGCCTTCGACGGCACGGGCTATACGCTGCAGCTCAACAATCCGGCGCTGCTGGCCGAATTGACCGGCATCGCCGTGGTGGCGGACTTTCGCAGCCGCGACGTCGCCGCAGGCGGCCAGGGCGCGCCGCTGGTGCCCGCCTTTCACCAGGGCGTGTTCGGCCAGGCCGGGCGCATGGTGGCCGTGCTGAACCTGGGCGGCATCTCCAACCTGAGCCTGTTGCACCCCGATGGCGGCGTGCTGGGCTTTGATTGCGGCCCGGCCAATGCCCTGATGGATTTCTGGTGCGAACGCCACACCGGCCGGCCCTACGACGACCAGGGCGCCTGGGCGCGCAGCGGCAGGCCCATACCCGCCCTGCTGGATGCCCTGCTGGCCGAACCCTTCCTGGCCCTGCCGCCGCCCAAGAGCACCGGGCGCGACCTGTTCAACCCGAACTGGCTGGAGCAACGACTGAACGCTGCCAGAGACGCCGCAGCGCAGGACGTGCAGGCCACGCTGGCCGAATTCACCGCCCGAAGCTGCGCCCAGGAGCTGCGGCGCCACGCCCCCGGCTGCGACCTGCTCATCGTCTGCGGCGGCGGCGCGCTCAACGCCCATCTGATGGAGCGCCTGCAGGCGCTGCTGCCGGGCGTGAGCGTGGAAGACTCAAGCCGCCATGGCCTGCCGCCGCTGCAGGTGGAGGCCGCCGCCTTTGCCTGGCTGGCGCGCCAGTGCATGCACGGCGACACAGCCAGCCTAGCCAGCGTCACCGGCGCACGCGGCGCGCGCATCCTGGGCGCCATCTATCCCGCCTGAAACCCACAAAAAAACCGCCCGAAGGCGGTTGCTGGCGTGGCTTGCGCCGGTGTGATCAGTCGTGCGTCGAGAAGCTCGAGCCGCAGCCGCAGGTGGTATCGGCATTGGGGTTCTTGATGACGAACTGCGCGCCCTGCAGGTCTTCCTTGTAGTCGATCTCGGCGCCCACCAGGTACTGGTAGCTCATGGCGTCGATGAGCAGCGACACGCCATTCTTGGTCATCGTCGTGTCGTCCTCGTTGGTGACCTCGTCGAAGGTGAAACCGTACTGGAAGCCCGAGCAGCCGCCGCCCTGCACGAACACGCGCAGCTTGAGCTCAGGGTTGCCCTCCTCGGCGATCAGCTCGGCCACCTTGGCGGCAGCGCTGTCGGTGAAAAGAATCGGGGTGGGCATCTCGGTCTCAAGGGTCTGTGCGGCTGCGCTCATGGATGGCTCCAATGTTCAATACTTCTCAAATGCTACTGCAAATACCGGCGCAACCCCTGGCAGCGGCGGCTTGCCGTCAAAAGCCATGGGGCTTTTGCGCAGCACCAAAAGCACAAGGCCACCCCTGGGGTGGCCTTGCAGCAGAGGCAGAAAACCGCGCGGATTAACGCTTGGAGAACTGCTTGGCGCGGCGTGCGGAGTGCAGGCCGACCTTCTTACGCTCGACTTCACGGGCATCGCGCGTGACGAAGCCGGCGGCGCTCAGCTGGGGCTTGAGCGCTGCGTCGTAGTCGATCAGCGCGCGCGTGATGCCGTGGCGGGCTGCGCCTGCCTGGCCGGACTCACCGCCGCCGTGGACGTTGATCTGGATGTCGAAGGCTTCGGCATTGCCAGTCAGCACCAGCGGCTGCTTGGTAATCATGATCGAGGTCTCGCGGCCGAAATACTGTTGAATGTCCTTGCCATTCACAGTGATCTTGCCGGAGCCCTTCTTCAGAAACACGCGGGCGACGCTGGACTTGCGACGGCCGGTGCCATTGTTCCATTCACCAATCATGTCGGCTCCTTAGATTTCCAGGGGCTTGGGCTGCTGGGCGCTGTGCGGATGCTCCGCGCCACCGTAGACCTTGAGCTTCTTGATCATGGCGTAGCCCAGGGGGCCCTTGGGCAGCATGCCCTTGACGGCCTTCTCCAGCGCGCGGCCGGGGTGCTTGGCCTGCAGGTCGCGGAAGTTGGTGGCCGTGATACCGCCGGGATAGCCCGAGTGACGGTAGTACATCTTGTCCAGGTTCTTGGTGCCGGTGACCTTGAGCTTGGAGGCGTTGACGATGACGATGAAGTCACCGGTATCGACGTGAGGCGTGAAAATGGCTTTGTGCTTGCCGCGCAGACGGAGGGCCACTTCGCTGGCGACCCGTCCGAGCACCTTGTCGGTGGCGTCAATCACAAACCACTCGTGCACGACCTCAGCGGGCTTGGCGCTGAAAGTTGTCATGAGTTTCTCATCTAGAGAGGGTTTGGCAGTCCTTTTCCACGGTCGGTGCTCCTCGTGTGTGGGAGCCTCTTAGGTGGTGTACATGCCATCAAGCATGCCTCGCCGCGGGACTAAAAATCGCTGCGAAGCCCGCCATTCTACAAAACTGCGCGCTCATTGTCCATAAAGCTGGTGTTCGCGTTCCTGCTCCTCGCGGCGCATGCGGTTTTCCACGCAAACCGGGTGCGTGGCCATGCTGTCGCTCTGGCATTCGCGGTGAATGCACATGGATCGGCCCCAGAAGCCCGCACTAGCGCAGCTTTCGATGGGGTCGGGCACGGGGGCAGGCGGCACCAGGCGCGGCGGAGGCGCCGCCGGCTCCAGCGCAGCGGCGGGCACGGGCATGGGCTCGGACGGTTGCACTGCCCGCACCATGGGAATGATTGGTTGCCCAGCCGCAGCGGCGCGGTCATCGCTGCCGGACACCGGCTGCACCATCGCGGCCGGTTGCGACAGCCGCGCAGGCTCGGCCAGCTCGGTGATGATCTCGCTCTCGGGCGTCTGGCGCGGGGTGCGCGGTTTTTGGACTGACCACAGTCCCGCCGCCATGGCCAGCAGCGCGGCCGAACCGGCCACGGCCCACAGCGCCCGCCCATGCCGACCGGCGTCGCGCGGCTTGCGGTGCGCGCGCAGACGCTGCCTGCTGCGCCTGGCGTGCTCAGGCAAGGCCTGCGGCGCCGCGCCTGGCGCGATGGCAGAGGCGCCTGTCTGGGCGCCGGCCGCTGCCGACGCCGCGCTGTGCACCGCTTCCAGCGTTACCCGGGACAAGGCCTGGCTATGGATCAGCGGCAGCGCCACGCCCTGGGCGTTGCTGCCCTGCGGCTCGACCCAGTTGGCACCCAGCCCGGCACGAAAGTCGAACGACTCCAGCCCGGCGGGGGGCGCCGCCATGTCCATGGCCTGCAGAAACTCGGTGACGGACTGCGGCCGATCCTGCGGCTGCAGCTGCAGGCATTGCGCAATGGCCTCGACGAAAGTGCGCGAATATTCGACCCCGAATTGCCTGTGCACCGAGCGCGCCACGCGCGCAAACGGCGCCATGCGGTCGCGCAGGGCACGCTGCGTGGCCGGCTGCGGCATGTTGTGGCACAGGCAGCCGTGCACCATGGCGCCGAGCGCATACAGGTCGCTCCAGGGCCCCTGCTGCAGATGCGCCGGGGCGTTGGCGTGCTGCTCCAGCGGCGCGTAATTCACCTTCATCACCGCCGGATGCTTGCGGCTGCTGATGGCGTGGCGCGCGGCGCCCAGATCGAGCAGCACCGGCGGGCCAAGGTCTTGCAAGAATATGTTGTCCGGGGAGATGTCGCGGTGCAGCGCCTGGCCCTCATGCAGCACGTGCAGGGCGCTGGCCACCGACCACAGCAGGCTGCGCAGCCAGGCCTCGGGCGGCGGTGCGCGCATCTGGGCGCGTGCCTGCTTGAGCGTCATGCCCCGGTACAGCGGCATGACCATGTAGGCCGTTTGATTGGCCTCCCAGAAGCGCAGCACCTTCGCCAGGCTGGGATGGTCAAAGCGCGCCAGCAGGCGTGCCTCATCCACGAACGAGGCCAGGCCGGCCTGGAACGACTGCTCGTCCGACGACGACCGCACCCACAGCGAATGCCCATCGGCGCGCCCGGCCAGGGCCGCGGGCAAATATTCCTTGATGGCCACGAAGCGCTGCAGCGAATGGTCGAACGCCTGGTACACCATGCCGAAGCCGCCCGCACCCAGCAGCGTCACCACCTCGAACTCACCCAGCCGCGTGCCTGGCGGCAAGGCCTGTGACTGGTGCGCGATGCTGGCCGGAGCGGCTCGCTGGGTGGTTACGGGCATGAGGGGGAGACTAGGACGTAGAACGCATGCGTTGCTGGCAACGCAAAGATAAGGCTGGCAAACCCGCTGCGCCGCCCGTGAAACGACTCCAAGGGCAGCACAGCACAAGGCCAGCGACTATGGCCCAGGCCCCGCGGCGACTGGCAACAAAGCGCATCTTGTGGGCAAATTACATCAGCCGCCCATAGCCCCCGCACACTTGCTGCGCCCATGCCGGCCGCTACCATTGGGCGCATGTTCAGTTATCGCCACGCCTTCCATGCAGGCAACCACGCCGACGTGCTCAAGCACACGGTTTTGATTGCCACTTTGCAACACCTTCTACACAAAGACGCGGCTTTGACCGTGCTGGATACACATGCCGGCGCGGGCCTGTACCGCCTGGATGGCGACTATGCGGCCACCAGCGCCGAATCGGCCGACGGCATCCTGCGCCTGATGCCGCCCGCCACGCCGCCCGCGCTGGCAGCGGCGCTGCAGGACTATATGGACATGGTGCGCACCTTCAACCAAGGCCAGGCCACGCGCGTCTATCCGGGCTCGCCCTTCATCACCCAGCGCCTGCTGCGCGAGCAGGACAGGCTCAAGCTGTTCGAGCTGCACCCCACGGACGCGCGCGCGCTGGCCGGCAACGTGGCCCAGCTCGATGCCGGCCGCCAGATTGCCGTGCTGGCCGAGGATGGTTTCGAGGGCATCAAGAAATTTCTGCCCCCACCGGCCCGCCGCGCCCTTGTGCTGTGCGACCCCAGCTATGAAATCAAGAGCGACTATGGCCGCGTGCTGGATCTGGTGCAGGATGGGCTGAAGCGCTTTGCCACCGGCGTGTATGCGATCTGGTACCCCATCATCCCCAGGCCCGAGGCGCATGACCTGCCGCGCCGCCTCAAAACCCTGGTGAACAAGGCCGGCAAGCCCTGGCTGCACGCCACGCTGACGGTGAAGTCCAGCAAATCCGCCCCTGCTGCAGACGGCCAGCGCCGCCCCGGCCTGCCCGCCAGCGGCATGTTCCTGGTCAACCCGCCCTATACGCTGGAGGCCGCGCTGCGCGAGGCCCTGCCGCAAATGGCCGGGCTGCTGGCGCAGGATCGGCATGCCGGCTGGTCGCTGGACAGCGGCGGCGCGTAGTCACCTGCGTTTGCGCGGCGCCTTGCGTGCCGTTGCCGCCTTGACGGGTTTGCGCGCAGCGGGCCGCTGCAGCGCCCTGTCGGCCGCACCCCCATCCAGGCCAAGGCCCGAGCCCTGGGCCGCCTGCTCCAGATTTTCAGGACAGGCCTCGTCCTCATCGCCCAGCCGCCACAACTCCACCGACTTCACGCCCAGCCCCATCATGCCCAGGTCTTCGGCTGCGGCGCGGCTCAGGTCGATGATGCGCCCGGGCGTGAACGGCCCGCGGTCGTTCACGCGCACGATCACCGTGCGGCCATTGACCAGGCTGCGCACGCACAGGCGCGCGCCAAAGGGCAGGCTGCGGTGCGCGGCCGTGAATTCCTCGCGGTCGTAGCGCTCGCCGTTGGCCGTGCGCCTGCCGTGCAGGCTGTCGGCGTAGTACGAGGCCCGGCCGCTGGCGAGCAGCACCGGAGGTTCGACGGCCGGCGCCCGCAACGCCGGCGTGCCCGAGCCTTCACCCGGTACGCGCTCCGGCTTGATGCGCAGCGCAGGAGCCGACTGGTCTTGCGGCACCGCGCTCGCCGGGCGGCGCGGCTGCGGCGCTGCGGCACGCTGCTGCGGGGCAGCCGGTGCGCCGGCCACCGATGCTGCGGGCTCGGTGGCCGGTTGCGGCGGCGGCACGGTGCAACCCGCCAGCCATGCGGCCAGCAGGGCCGCCGGCAGAACGCGCCAGGGCCGCTTCGGCAACATGGCGGATCGCATCGGCCAGGCAGCGCGGCGGCCCATCAGCGCCCCAGCCGCTGGCACAGCGCCAGCGTGCCCGTGCTCTGGTTCATGGTGTAGAAGTGCAGGCCCGGTGCGCCGGCGGCGACGAGCTGCTCGCACAGCCGGCTGACCACGTCCAGGCCAAAGGCGCGGATGCTGGCCACATCGTCGCCAAAGCCTTGCAGGCGCAGGCGGATCCAGCGCGGGATCTCGGCGCCGCAGGCGTCGGAAAAGCGCATCAGCTGGCTGGAACTGGTGATCGGCATGATGCCGGGCACGATGGGCAGGTCGAGGGCCAGGCGCCGCGACTCATCGACGAAGCGGCTGTAGGCGTCGGCATTGAAGAAGTACTGCGTGATGGCCGAATCGGCGCCCGCGCGCACCTTGGTGGCAAAGGCCTGCAGGTCGGCCTCCATGCTGCGCGCCTGGGGGTGCATCTCGGGGTAGGCTGCTACTTCGATGTGGAAGTCGCGCCCGGTCTCGGCGCGGATGAAGGCCACCAGGTCGCTGGCGTAATGGAACTCGCCGCCCAGGCCATAGCCGCTGGGCAGGTCACCACGCAGCGCCACCAGGCGCTTCACGCCCATGGCCTTCAGTTCGGCCAGCTGCTGGCGCACGCTGTCCTTGGTGGCGCCGATGCAGGAGAAGTGGGAGGCCGCCTGCTGGCCCTCGGCCAAGATCTCGCGCACGGCGGCAAAGGTGCCCACCTGCGTGGAGCCGCCGGCGCCATAGGTGACGGAGCAGAACTGCGGCTTTTGCGCGTACAGCTGCTGGCGCGCGACGCGCAGTTTGTCGGCCCCTTCGGGGGTCTTGGGCGGAAAGAATTCGAAGCTGATCGGCAGGCTCATGCCGCCCTCCTTGCGTGGATGAAGAATTCGCGGTTGCCGTCGCCGCCGGCAATGGCGCTGTCGTGCCAGCCCAGCACCTGCAGGCCAGCCTGCGCGCAGGCCTCGCGCAGGCGCTGCTCCACCTGCGGGTACAAAGCGGCGTCGCGCACGATGCCGCCCTTGCCCACCTGGCCCGGCTGCAGCTCGAACTGGGGCTTGACCAGCATCAGCAGCTCGCCGCCCGCCTTGAGCAGGGGCACCAGCGCCGGCAGCACCAGGGTCAGCGAGAT
>JAFEER010000028.1 GCA_018240985.1 Pseudomonadota bacterium | reverse complement strand
TTGATGTAGCTCGGCCGATCCATATCCACGATTTCCACGCTCAGCTGCACCATCACCCCCGCCGGGCGCGGCGTGAGGCGGCGCAGCACCTGGGCAATGCGGCCGGTCAAGTCCTGCTTGGCCTCGGGGCTGCGGCCCGAGAGCAGGCGCAGCTGCGCGTGCACGAAGGCGCGGCCCGCTGGCTCGGTGCCGACCTGGTAGCTGCCATGGCGCACGAAGCGGCTCTTGAGGTCGGCCTCGTCCAGCACCTCGGGGCTGGCGCAGACGGCGGCGTTGAGTTCGGCCAGCGCCTGGGCCTCGGGGTAGGCGGGCAGGTTGCTGGAGTATTCGATGGTCAGGTGGGGCATGTCGATCCTTGGCTGTCGGTGTTCGGGGCGCTGCTTCAGCGCAGGGGCGGCACCAGGATGGTCGGCGCTGCCGGGGCGGCCATTTCGGGCCAGTCGCGACTGTAGTGCAGGCCGCGGCTTTCATGGCGCATCTGGGCGCTTTGCACGATCAGGTCGGCCACCTGCACCAGGTTGCGCAGCTCCAGCAGGTCGCGTGTGACGTGGAAATGCGCGTAGAACTCCTGGATCTCGTCCTTGAGCAGGGCGATGCGGTGCGCCGCGCGCTCCAGCCGCTTGTTGGTGCGCACTATGCCCACGTAGTCCCACATGAAGCGGCGCAGTTCGTCCCAGTTGTGCGATATGACGACCGATTCATCGGCGTCGCCCACGCGGCTGTCGTCCCAGGTCGGCAGCGCGGGTGATTTGGCGGCTTGGGTCTGCGTGATGTAGCCGCAGGCGGCGCGCGCAAACACCAGGCATTCGAGCAGCGAGTTGCTGGCCAGGCGGTTGGCGCCATGCAGGCCGGTGTAGGCCACCTCGCCCACGGCCAAGAGGCCCGCCAGGTCGGTGCGGCCCGACAGGTCGGTGAGCACGCCGCCGCAGGTGAAATGCGCCGTGGGCACCACGGGAATGGGCTCGCGCGTGATGTCTATCCCCAGGCCCGCGCAATGCGCCAGGATGTTGGGGAAATGCTCGTGCAGGAACTCCGGGCTTTGGTGCGAGATGTCCAGGTGCACGCAGTCGAGGCCATGCTTTTTCATCTCGTAGTCGATGGCGCGCGCCACCACGTCGCGCGGCGCCAGCTCGGCGCGCGCATCGTGCTCCGGCATGAAGCGCGTGCCCCCGGCGGATTCAGGCAGCAGCAGCCGCCCGCCCTCGCCACGCACGGCCTCGCTGATCAGGAAGGACTTTTCATGCGGGTGGTACAGGCCCGTGGGGTGGAACTGCACGAACTCCATGTTGCCCACGCGGCAGCCGGCGCGCCAGGCCGCGGCAATGCCGTCGCCCGTGGCCGTGTCGGGGTTGGTGGTGTACAGGTAGACCTTGCCCGCGCCACCCGTGGCCAGAATGGTCTGCGGCGCGCGGAAGGTCACCACGCTGTCGGTCGCCTCGTCCAGCGCATACAAGCCCACGCAGCGCGGCTGGCCGGCCAGGCCGAGCTTGCGCGTGGTGATCAGGTCGATCAGCGTGTGGTGCTCGAACACGGTGATGCCGGGCGTGGCACGCACCACCTCGGTGAGGGTCTTCTGCACCGCGGCGCCGGTGGCGTCGGTGGCGTGCACGATGCGCCGCGCGCTGTGCCCGCCCTCGCGCGTCAGGTGCAAGCCACCGCCGTCCAGCGAGAACGGCACGCCCAGCTCGCGCAGCCAGCCAATGGCGGCGGGCGCGTTTTCCACCACGAAGCGCGTGGTCGCCATGTCGCACAGGCCGGCGCCGGCCACCAGCGTGTCCTGGATATGTGCGGCAAAGCTGTCGTCATCGGCCAGAACGGCTGCAATGCCGCCCTGGGCGCGGCTGCTGGAGCCGTCCTTGAGCTCGCGCTTGGTGATCACGGCCACGCGGTGCGTGGGCGCCAGCTGCAGGGCTGCGGCCAGGCCGGCGAGGCCGCTGCCTACGATGAGTACGTCGAAATCGTGCGATGCCATGGTGGTCTGCCCCAACAGGGCGCGCAAAGGGAGCCTGCATTGTAGGCAGGGATGCGCTGCCGGGCCTTGTTCACTGCGCCTTCAGCCAGTCCCGCGGCGCTGCCCCCACGGCCTGTGCAAACGCGCGTGAGAACGCCGCCGGGCTGGTGTAACCCAACTGGGTGCTGATTTGTTGAATCTGCAAACCCTGACGCATCCAGGTCTGCGCCAGCGACACGCGCCAGGCCAGCAGGTAGGCGCCCGGGGTGACGCCCAGCGTGGCGTGGAACTCGGCGGCAAAGGCGCTGCGCGACATGCCAGCGGCCTGGGCCATGGCCGGCAGAGTCCAGTCCTGGCCGGGCTGCTCGTGCAGGCGCGTCAGGGCGCGCGCCAGCTTGGGGTGGGCCAGGCCTGCCAGCAAACCGGCCTGAATGTGGCCCTCCTGCGGGTGATCCAGCAGCCAGCGCAGCAACTGCAGCAGCAACACCTCGAACAGCCGATCGGCCAGCAGGCGCTGGCCGCAGCGCACGCGTTCGGTTTCGGCAAACAGCAGATCCAGGGTCTGCCCGATGCCGGCCACCTCGGCAATCGGCAGTGCCACGACTGCGGGCAGTGCCTGCACCAGCGGATGGCGCGGGCCGCCGTCGAAATCCAGCGTGGCGCAGACGAAGTCGCTGCCCTCCTGCGGCGCGTTGTGAAAGTCGTGTTCCAGCGGGCGCGGGTACAGCAGCAGTGTGGGTTCGCACAGGCGCAGCCGGCGTGGCGCTCCACTGCGTTGGCGATGCGTGATCTCCATTTCCCCGCGCCGCAGCACATGCAGGAAGGCGCGCCCTGGCGCAGCCGCGAAATGCGTCACGCCGCACAGTGGCCCGGTGTGGAACAGGTGGGCGTGCACGCGAAAACGCTCCAGCAGGGCCGACAGGCGATCGACGCCGGCAAGGGCTGCATCAGGGGGATTCATGGACGATTGGCAAAGTATTGCGGACGAAATGCATTCAATGATATGTGCCAGAGGCGCAAACTGCCAACATGTTCCACCCAAGGGCCTGCCCTGCAAGGAGAGTCACCATGAACCGCGTTCCCCTGATTGACCGTGCCGATACCAGCGCCGAGCGCAAGGCCTTGCTCGACGAGATCCACGGCGCCTTTGGTGCCACGCCCAATATGTTCCGCGCCGTTGCCAACTCGCCGGCCGCTCTCAGGAGCATGTGGGGCTCGTTTGGCGCGCTGGGCGGCGGCACGCTGGGCGCCCGCCTGGGCGAGCAGATTGCCGTGGCCGTGGCCGACCGCAATCGCTGTGCCTACTGCCTGGCAGCCCATACCGTGCTGGGCCAGAACGCCGGCGCCAGCGCCGACGAAATGGCTGCCGCCCAACGGGGCGAGTCCGGCGACCTCAAGACCCAGGCCGCGCTGCGCTTTGCACTCAAGGTGGTGAGCGAGCGCTCCCAGGTCGGCGACGCCGACGTACAGGCGCTGCGCGACGCCGGCTTCAGCGACGAGGCCGTGGTCGAGATCCTGGCCCATGTGGCGCTGAACCTGTTTACCAATTACGTGAATGTGGCGTTTGCCGTGCCGGTGGACTTTCCGGCCGTCAAGCTGAGCAATGCCTGAGCGTCAGGCCGGCGTATAGGCCAGGCGCACGTAAATGGGCGCAAAGCCCTCGGCCTGGGTGATCTCGATCAGCGTTTCCTTGGCCAGCTCCAGCAGGGCGATGAAGGTCACCACCAGCACGGTGCTGCCCTTCTCAGGCTGGAACAGGTCTTCGAACGGCACGAAGCGCCGCCCCTGCAGCGTCTTGAGCACCTGGCTCATGTATTCGCGCACCGAGAGTTCCTCGCGCGTGATGCGGTGGTGCTGCACCAGCTTGGCGCGCTTCAGGATGTGCGCCCAAGCCTGCTGCAGCTCGGCGATGTCCACGTCGGGAAAGCGTGGCTGCAGGCTTTGTTCTATGGTGACCTGGGCACGGAGGAAGTCGCGTCCGTACTGCGGCAGCTGGTTCAGGCGCATGGCGCCGAGCTTGATCTGCTCGTATTCCAGCAGGCGGCGCACCAGCTCGGCGCGCGGGTCTTCGGGCTCGGCCTGGCCCTCGTGCTTGCGCGGCGGCAGCAGCATGCGTGACTTGATCTCGATGAGCATGGCCGCCATCAGCAGGTACTCGGCCGCCAGCTCCAGGTTGCGGCTGCGCACCTCGTCCACATAGCCCAGGTACTGGCGCGTGACATCCACCATGGGGATGTCCAGGATGTTGAAGTTCTGCTTGCGGATCAGGTACAGCAGCAGATCGAGCGGGCCCTCGAAGGCCTCCAGGAACACCTCCAGCGCATCGGGCGGTATGTACAGATCCTGGGGCAGGGCGAACAGCGGCTCGCCATACAGGCGCGCCAGCGCCACCTGATCCACCACCTCGGGCATGGGGGCGTCGGAGGCCGGCATGGCCGCTTGCCCGGAGGCGGGGGACTGCATTATTTTGCTATTTTGTTAATAGCTGCTTGCGCAAGCGGTGCAAGCCGTGCAGTCAATTTTTAAAAGAACCCTGTTTGCGGAAGTTCTCGAAGTAGACATAGGGCTTCTGCGCCACGCGGCCGGCGCGGTACTCTGCCCAGACCTCGCGATCGACGTCCTTGTCCCACAGCAGGGCGCGGCCGGCCTGCTGCTGTGCGTCCAGCGCGGGCTTTTGATCCTTGAGCTGGCTGATGAACTGCGTGACTTCGGACTGGTAGTCGGGACGGCGGAAAATATTCATGGATGGAACCTCTCAGAACGCATAATTTTAGCGATACCTTTAGAGCTCTTATGAAACCTTTGACCCGCATCACCAGCGCCGTGGCCGCTGGCGCACTGGCCCTGCTGTCGCTCGTGGGCTGCGACGATCAGCGCATCCGCGAGCTGGAAGAAGACGTCTCCACCGAGCAGGACGTGCGTACGCGCTTTGGCGAGCCCGCGCGCATCTGGCCCGAGCAGGACGGCAGCCAGACGCTGGAATACAACCGCCAGCCCGCGGGCCATCGCAACTACATGATCACGATAGGCAGCAACGGCAAGATGACGGCGCTGCGCCAGGTGCTGGCGCCGCATTACTTCGAACGGGTGCAGCCCGGCATGGACGAGCTGGCCGTGCGCCGCCTGCTGGGCATGCCGGCCAAGCGCATGACCTTTGAGCTCAAGCAGGAGACGGACTGGGACTGGAACTGGATCGACCCGCCCAACCGCGAAATGATCTTCACCGTCACCTTTGGCCCCGACGGGCGTGTGAAGCGCTCGGGCAGTGTGGAGAAGCTGCCCGACGGGCGCTGATTTCAGCCGTCCTGCCCGGGCAGGTCTTCATAGGCCGTGACGCGGTTGCGGCCGTTTTGCTTGGAGTAGTAGAGCGCCTGGTCGGCCAGGTCGATGACGGCGTCGATATCGCTCTTGCGCACGCCCAGCTGCTCGATGCCAAAGCTCATGGTGATGCGCACGCCCTCATGGCCGCGCAGTGCCTGGCCCAGGTGGGCTTCGATATTGGCGCGCAGCCGTTCGGTGATCTCGCGCGCCTGGGCCAGGCTGGTGTTGGCCAGCAAGAGGCAAAACTCCTCGCCGCCAAAGCGGGCCAGCAGGTCGCCCGCGCGCAGCGCGCTGCCCAGGGCCTTGGCGGCGGCCTGCAGCACCACGTCGCCGCCGGCGTGGCCGTAGGTGTCGTTGACACGCTTGAAGTGGTCGATGTCGCACATCACGCAGCACAGTATCTGGTTGTCACGCGCAGCGGCCGCGATCATGGCGGCGCTCTCGGCGGCAAACGCCCGGCGGTTCAGGCAGCCGGTGAGCGGGTCGCGCGTGGCCAGAACGACGAGCTCTTCATTTTTGAGCCGGATCTCTTCGCGCGAGGCTTCCAGCTCGGCCATGGCCAGGCGTAGCCGCTCGGTGCGTTCGTGCAATTCGGTGACGTCGGACAGCGTGAGCAGGCAGCCGCGCGCCTGTTTGCCGTCATCACTGATGGGTGAACAGTTCAAGACGGTGTGCCGCATGCCCGCGTGCGTGGCCAGTTGAAGGTTCAGGCCTACCTGGGGCTGGTTGTGCTGCAGTGCCAGCTGCCACGGTGGCGCTATGCCCTGCGCCTGTATCGCGTCGGTCAGCCAGGTCAGCCGGTCAACCTGCTGCCCGGTCAGCGCGGCATCGTTGCCCCGCATGGCGCCGAATGCGCGGTTGGACAGCATTACCTTCTGGTCGGTATCGAGGATCAGAACGCCTTCGGTCAGGGTGTCCAGCGCGGCGCGCACGCGATCCGGCACCACGCGGCTGGGGTCGAGATACACCATGGCACGCCGCAAGTACAGGTGAAATGCACCAAAGCCCAGTAGCGCCAGGGCCATGAAACCCAGCACCAGCGGTTGGCGCAGCCAGGCCAGCAAGCCCGACGGCATGGCAGGGGCAAAGCTCAGTTGCAGCTCGCCCCAGGGCTTGCCATCGGCCGACAGCACGCTGCGCATGTTCTCCAGCGTAGAGGGTGCGTCCGGCGCAAGCCGCCAATGCGACGCGTGATCAGCGCTGGCGATGGTGTAGCCGTCATAGGCCAGCACGGCCACGGACTGGATCTCGGGGTGCTTTTGCATCGCCAAGGCAAAGCGCTGCTGCAGCTGCGCAGGGCCGCGGGACTGCAGCTCGCTGACCACCTGGCTGGCCAGCATCTGCATGGTCAGCTTGCGCTCACGCTTGGCGCGCTCTGCGGCGTCGGGTATCACGCCGCCCACGAGCATGTCCACCAACAGCACCAGCATCACCATCAGCGCCACCAGCCCCAGTGCCACGCGGGTGGCGGGGCCGGCAGTCAAGCCGGGAAGGAAAGACCGCCAATGCCTGCGCGGCGTGGCCAGGGATGTACTCACGATAATTCCTCCACTGTCTGGTCGCGGCGCTGCGTGGCTGACGACGCGCGTGACGAAACCTCCTCCTCCGCATGCGCGGCGGTGTTGCCCTTGCTGCCACCCAGCACCGGCAACATATCGAGACTGCGCCAGGCGGGCGTAGACACGAGCAGGCTGGCCAGCAGCATGCTGCTGCGCGCCGCCCAGGCCAATATACCGAACGAAACGGCCACGCCTGCCACGGCGACGGGGTCGATGTCCATGTCCAGCGGCCGCGAGCCAGTCATGGGGGCGACGAGATCCTCTGATCCATCCTCGAACCCTGCCAGGCTGACGTTGCGCATCGGCTTCATCGTCAGCGTCAACCCCTGTATCGCATCGTCCAGTACGCTGCCCTGTCCCTCGAGGTCAATGCCGATCTCCCAACCCGGAATCATTTCGGAAACCAACCGCCAGGACATGCCCCTCGCATGCACATGCGTGACCATGGCGTGCAGCGCATCGGTGGCGGATGCGATCGCGGCATTGGCCGTATGCAGGCGCGCTGATTCTTGGGAGACATCGCCCACTTCCGGTGCTGACGAGGCAGTGGCCGGCGGCGTGGTCTCGCTATCCGTGGCAGGCGCCAACTTGTTGGGAGCGTCCGGGGCTGGTTCTGGACTGGGCACAGGTACGAGCCCCGGGGTCTGTCCCAGCGCGGGTGCCGGTGCAGACGTCTGCCCGAGCGCAGGAGCAGGCGCTGTAGCTGGCGCTGGTGCTGGCGCTGGCGCTGGTGCTGGCGCTGGTGCTGGCGCTGGTGCTGGCGCTGGTGCTGGCGCTGGTGCTGGCGCTGGCGCTGGTGCTGGTGCTGGTGCTGGTGCTGGTGCTGGTGCTGGTGCTGGTGCTGGTGCTGGTGCTGGCGCTGGTGCTGGTGCTGGCGCTGGCGCTGGTGCGGGTGCAGGTGCAGGTGCAGGTGCAGGTGCAGGCGCAGGCGCTGGTGCGGGTGCTGCAACCCCGACAGCGGCGCTGGTGAGCTGTTCGTTGGAGCCGCCACCATCGGTGTAGCTCACGCTCACCGACACATTTTTGCCTTCGTCTGCATTGCCCAGGGTGTAACTTGAGCCCGTTGCTCCTGCAATGGCCACGCCATCGCGCAGCCACTGGTAGCTGAACGGCCCCAGGCCGTCGGCGTCGGCTACCCCTGCTGTGTTGGCCGTTAGTGTCTGCCCCTTGCTTGGTGTGCCAACGATGTTCACGGCGCCGGTCGGCGCGGCGTTCACATTC
>JAFEER010000289.1 GCA_018240985.1 Pseudomonadota bacterium | reverse complement strand
TGTGGAGATGAACGAGCCGCCAGTAGGCGGCACCAACCCGAGGGGCCGCGTTAGCGACCCCGTTTAGCCGCTTTGAGCGGCTCACATAACGAAAGCCCCCGGCTTTGCCGGGGGATGGTTACTTCATAGCACCTAGCGCTTACTACACCTGCGTTAGACGCCAATTTTTACCAAAATCTGCACGCTACCCCGCGACCGGAAGGCGCACAGCCACACTCAGCCCCTGCTGCCGCGCCTCGTCGGTATAGCCCAGGCGCAGCTCGGCGCCGATGCGCTGCACGATGCTGCGCACGATGGCCAGCCCCAGGCCCGAGCCCGGCTGCCCGCTGCCCAGCAGGCGATGGAATGGGTCGAACACCCGCTCGCGCTCGGCAGGGGCGATGCCCGGCCCCGTGTCCTGGATGCGCAGCACGGCGTGCGGCCCGACCAGGTCGAGCGCCAGATCGACGCGCCCGCCTTCGGGCGTGTAGCGGATGGCGTTGTCCACCAGGTTCCTGACCAGGGTGAACAGATCCAGTTCGCTGACCCCTACCCGCGCGTCCTGCTGGCCCATGACGCCGATGTCGATATGCCTGGCCTCGGCCAGCGGCATCAGGTCTTCCAGCACGCGGCGGTAGATGGCCTGCACGGAAATGGGCCGCGCCGGCGGATCGCTGGGCGACTGCGCCCTGGCCAGCGACAGCAGCTGCTCCAGCAGGCCGCGGCCGCGCTCTATGCCCTGGCGCAGGGTGGCCAGGCGCTCGCGCGCCTCGGCGGGCATGTCCGCCTCGGCCAGCCGCTCGGCCTGCAGCGACATGGCGGTGAGCGGCGAGCGCAGCTCGTGCGCGGCATCGGCGACGAAGCGGCGCTGGACGTCCATGGCCTGGGCCACGCGCGCCAGCAGGCGGTTGATGGCGCGCACGAAGGGGCGCACCTCGGCCGGCACAGGGGCATCGGGGATGGAATGCAGGTCATGCTCGCCACGCGCATCGACCTCCTGGGCCAGCAGGGTGACGGAGCGGAACATCTGCCGCAGCAGGGTGATCACGATCAGCAGCAGCACCGGCACCAGCACCAGGAAGGGCAGCACGGTGCGCAGGGCGCTGTCCTGCGCCATCGCGTCGCGCAAATCCGTCTCCTGCGCCACCACGAAGCGCGCGCCCGAAGCCTGGCTGCCAATCAGCACGCGAAACGATTCGCCATTGAGCGTCAACGTGTGCAGACCATCGCGCAGCGTGGCGGGCACGGGCAGCGGGCCGCCTTCGTCCACATGCAGGCCGGACGGATTGGGCTGGCCCATTGGATGAACGAACAGGCGCACGTTGTCGTCATGATCCTTGAAATGGGGCAGCGCCATGCCCGGCTCCGGCGCCAGGCGTTGCCCTACCAACAGCTGTGCCACCTGGCGCAGCACATCGTCCTGCAGCTCCTGCGCCTCGTCGTACGCTGCCATGAACGACAGGGCGCCGGCCACCAGCGCCACCAAAGCGATGGTCAGCGACAGCACAACGGACAGCTTGCGCTGCAGCGAGGCGTTCAGGCGCCCTTGGCCACCATCCATCCCACACCCCGCACGTTCTTGATGGCCTCGCTACCCAGCTTGCGCCGCAGCGCGTGGATCAAAAATTCGACGGCATTGCTCTCCACCTCCTCGCCCCAGCCGTAGATGCGGTCTTCCAGCTCGCTGCGCGACAGGATGGCGCCGGGGCGGATCAGCAAGGCCTGCAGCAGCGAGAATTCGCGCCCCGATAGCAACACCGGCGCGCCGCCCGCCACGCTGGCCTGGCGCGTGGCCGGGTCTAGCGACACCAGGCCGTTGCTCAGCACAGGAACGGCGCTGCCGCCCTTGCGCCGCAGCACGGCGCGCATGCGCGCCAGCAGCTCGGCCATCTCGAAGGGCTTCTGCACATAGTCGTCGGCCCCGCCATCCAGGCCGCGCAGGCGCTCGTCCAGGCCGTCGCGCGCGGTGATGATCAAGAGGGGCACGGGGTTGTCCTTGGCGCGCAGGCTGGCCAGCACCTCTTGCCCGTCCTTGCCCGGCAGGCCCAGATCCAGCAGCACCAGGTCGTAGTGCTGGGTGGCCAGCGTGGACAGGGCCACGAGCCCGTCCCTGACCCAGTCCACGGCGTAGCTGGCATCGCGCAGCGCCTCCTGCACGGCAGCACCAATCATGGGGTCATCCTCGACCAGCAGCACGCGCATGGGGTCACCGCTCGCGTTGTGGCAACTTGGCGTGCCGCAGGTGCGTCCACAGCCACCAGGCCAGGCCCAGCAGCAGGGCCGCGGCCAGCGTCCACAGCTCGTCGGCATCGATCTCGCCCAGCCAGCGCGCCATGGCGTGGCCAAAACCATAGCCCACGCCCGCCACGGCGATGGCCCAGACCAGCGCGCCGATGGCGTTGAGGACAAAGAAGCGCAGCCAGTGCACACCACTCATGCCGATGGCCATGGGCCCGGCGATGCGCAGGCCATACAAAAAGCGCACGGACAGGATCACCGGCAGGTTGTGCCGCTCCAGCAGCGCACGGGCGCGCGTCGTGCGTGCCACCAGGGACGGGTAATGCGCCAGTATCTGGTTGCCATAGCGCCGGCCCAGATAGAAGCACAGCTGATCCCCGGCAAAGCTGGCCAGGGTTGCAACCCCCACCACGGCCGGCAGCCACAGATGCCCCCGGCTGGCCGCCGCCCCGGCCACCAGCAGCACCGTCTCACCCTCCAGAAAGGTGCCGACGGCCACGGCCATGTAGCCGTAGTTCTGGATCAATTCGACGATGGACATGGTGTGCCTTGCTGCCTCGTGGCCAAAAGCATAGCGCGCTATGAGTCGGCTTTATGTCTTGCCGCTCATGCGATCCATGGTGCCGAGCAGGGTTGCCAGCGCCTGCTTGCAGTCCGCGGCGTTCGGGGCATCGGCGCGCAGAGCCTTCAAGGCGCGGTCAATGTCCTTGTCCACCACATGCCAGTCGTCGGCGGCGCGGGGCTTGAGACCGGCCTCGCTGGAATCCCAGGCGATTTCCAGATCCTTGATGCGGGCCTTGGCCGCAGCCAGGTCGCCCTTGTCCACCAGGGCCGCCACGTCGGCAGCAATGGTGCGAAAGGCGGACAGGTCGCCCAGCTGCGAGGCGGCCCGGGCGCCGGCCGGTGCCACTGCGGCACTTGCCGGCGCGTCGGCAGACTTGGAGCAACCGCCGGCCAGTGCCAGAACCGCTGCGGCAGACAGCATGGCCAGGGAGCGCGAAAGGGTGTTGTGAATACGCATGATGTTTCTCCCAATGAAAATTCATTCGGCCGTTGCCAGCGCCTTGCCGCCGCTGCGGCCGTATTGCTCCACGCCCACCAGCAGCACGATGACGCTGAGGAACAGCGCACTCGTCCACATCGCGCCCATCCCTAAGCCGCCATAGGCCTTGGCCTGGGTCAGCAGGTCGCCCAACGCGGCGCCGAAGGGGCGCGTGAGGATGTAGGCGATCCAGAACGTCAGCACGGCATCGCCGCCCAGGCGCCAGGCCGCGTAGCTGAGGCCAATCAAAACGCCGAAGGCGATGGCGCCGCGCACAAAGCCCAGGTGCAGCGCCTCGGTGGCCAGGTCGCCCGCGGCCGTGCCCAGGGCGAAGGTGCACAGAATGGCAGCCCAGTAGAACAGCTCGCGCCGGCGCGTCACGATGTCGTGGATGGACAGGGTGTACTCCACCGCATACCAGACCCAGAAGATCACGGCCAGCAGTACCGCGAACACCGAGGTGCTGACGTACAGGCTCACGCCCAGCTTGTCGGTGAACAGGTCAGTGATCTGCGTGCCCACCACGCTCACCAGCACCACGGTCAGCCAATAGATCCAGGGCGTGTAGCGGCGCGTGCGCAGCTGCCAGACCAGGGCTACGGCCAGCAAGGCCGCCATGAGGGTGCGCGTAAGCCCCTGGCCCAGGCCGGCATCCACGGCCAGGTAATCGGCCCCGGTCTCGCCGACCGTGGTGCACATGATCTTGACGATCCAGAACGACAGCGTGATCGCCGGTACCTTGATGAACCAATCGCTGGCTTGGCGCGTTGGCTGGGTGTTCATGATGCTCTCTCCTGAGGTGATGAAGGAATGAGAGCCAGTGTGGGCGGGCCGACTTAGCGCAGCCATAGGCCGCGCCGGACAGCCCCGTCAACTACTACGCCGCCCGCCGCCGCCCATGGCCTGGAACAGCACCGGCATGACCAGCAGCACCAGCGGCAGCTGCACCACCAGGCCCGCGATGATGGCAATGGCCAGTGGCTGCTGCATCTGCGCGCCCTGCCCGATCGCCAGGGCCAGCGGCAGCAGGGTCAGGATGGCGGCGACGGTGGTCATGGCAATCGGGCGCATGCGGTTCACGCCGGCCTCGATCAGCGCCTGCCGCGGCGTGCCCTCGCGGGCCAGTTCCATGTACTCGGAGAAGTAAAAGATCGCCACCTCGGTCACTATGCCCAGGATCATGGTCATGCCCATCATCGAGGAGATGTTCAGCTCCACCCCGCTGGACCACAGGCCCATGAACACCGCGCTCATTGCCAGCAGCGGCATGGCGATGATGGCCAGCGCCACGCGAAAACGTTCATACAAAAACAGCAGCAGCAAAAACACCAGCGCCACCGCGGCCACGAACACCTGGGCCAGGCCCTTGAAGGCGATCTGCTGCTGGCGGTACAGGCCCCCCAGCTCGAAGTAGGTGCCAGGCGGCAGCAGCTCGGGTTGCGCCAGGGCCGCGCGCACGTCGCGCACGGTGGAGCCCAGGTCGCGGCCGCTGATGCGTGCGGTGACGGCGATCATGCGCTTCAGGTTCTCGCGCGCGATCTCGGGCTGGCCGCTCACCGCCGTGACGCTTGCCACGCGCTGCAAGGGGAATACATGGCCGTCGGGCGCGCGCAGCAGCAGCTCGGCCAGCTGCGTATCGGTGCTCACGGCGCCGCGCGGCAGCCAGACACGCACGCCTATCATCTTCGGCCCCTGCTGGATGGCCGTGGCCACCGTGCCGGCGATGTCGGCCTGCACCAGCTGCACCACCGCGGCCGAGTCCATGCCCTCCAGGGCCGCCTTGTCCCTGTCCACCTCGATGTTCAGCGCATCGCCCGCCGGGCGTATGCCGTCGCGCACGTCCACCACGCCGGGCACGCCGGCAATCGCCCGCGCCACGGTGCGCGCCAGTTGCTGCAGCTGCTGTGCATCGTCGGAGAACAGCTTGACCTCGATGGGCTGCGGCACGGCGGTCAGGTCGCCGATCACGTCCTCCATCAACTGCGCACTCTCGACCTTGAGGCCGGGCACCTCGCGCTCCACCCGGGTGCGAATGCCGTCCATGATGGCGTCGATCGGCGGGCGCGGGCCGGGCTTGAGGCGGATGAAGAAGTCGCCCTGGTTCGCCTCGGTCAGCCAGCCTCCCATCTGCGTGCCCGTGCGCCGCGAATAGGTGGCCACCTCGGGCGTCTGCTGGATGATGGCCTCCACCTGGCGCAACAGCCGGTCGGTTTCGGCCAGCGAGGTGCCTGCGGACGAGCGGTAGTCGAGCACGAAACCGCCCTCGTCCATCGCCGGCATGAAGCCCGACCCGACGCGCTGGTAGGCCAGCGCACCCAGCGCCAGCAGGGGTACGACCAACAGCAGCACCAGCCAGGGGCGTGCCAGCAAACGCTCCATCAGTCCGCGGTAGCGCGCGTGGATCCAGCGCGTGAGGCGGCCGCCGTCCTCGCCCTGCGCGTCACGCAGGCCCAGAAAGCGATCGGCCAGCAGCGGCACGGCAAACCAGGTGACGATGAAGGAGATGACCAGGCCCGCGGCCATGGTCAGCGACAGCGCCTTGAAGAACGCACCGGTCACGCCCGTGAGAAAGGCCAGCGGCACGAAAATGACGATCGTGGCCAGGGACGAGCCCGCCAGCGGCCGCGTGAACTCGGCCGCCGCAAGCAGCGCACGCCCGCGCTGCCAGGCGCCGCCGCCGCGCGCGCGTCGCACGATGTGCTCGGTCATCACCATGGCGTCGTCGATGATCAGGCCCACGGCCGCCGCCATGCCGCCCATGGTCATGATGTTGAAGCCCATGCCCAGCACCATGAGCAGCAGCACCGTGGCCGCCAGCACCGTGGGCACCACGACCAGGGCGATCAGCGTCAGCTTGAGGTTGCGCAGGAACAGCAGCAGCACCAGCGCCGCCAGGCCGGCGCCGATCAGGATGGCGTCGCGCACGCTGGTGGCCGACTCGACCACCAGCAGGCTCTGGTCATACCAATTGGCCAGCGTGACGTCGGCCGGCACCAGGGCATGCTGCGCCGCCAGCTGCGCCTTGACGCCGGCCGCGACATCCACGCTGTTGCTGCCGGGCTGCTGGAAGATGCTGAGCAGCACCGCATCGTGCCCGTCGGCCGTGACGCGCTGCCAGCGCGGCACCTCGCCGTCGCCGACGCTGGCCACGTCGCGCAGCCGCACCATGCCGTTGGCCGCGGCCCTGAGCACCACTTCACCGATCTGCGCGCGCGACTGCAGGCGCGTGTCGCCCACCACCAAATACAGCTTGTAGTGATCCACCAGCCGCCCCAGCGCCGTGATCACGTTGGATGCGGACAGCGCGCGCGCCACGTCGGCCATTGTCAACCCATAGGCATGCAGCTTGGCCGGATCGACCGCGATCTGGTACTCCTCCACCGCACCGCCAATGACCTCCACACGCGCGACTCCGTGCACGCCAAACAGCGCCGGGCGCAACTGGTATTGCGCCAGGTCGTACAGCTCCCTGAGCGAGCGGTTGGGCGAGGTGATGCTGTAGGCAATGATGGGAAACACCGTCGTCGGATCCATGCGCCGCGTGATCAGCTGCGTGCCGGGCGGCAGCGACGGCAGGATCTGGTTCACCGCCTCGCTCACATGGGCCGAGGCCAGCCCCATATTCGTGCCCCAGGCGAAATCGACCGACACCTCGGCCGTGCCGCGGCTGGTGGTGGAGCGCAGGTTCTGCACGTCGGCGACGCGGCGGATGGCCTCCTCGACCGGGCGCGTGACCTGCACGGCCATCAGGTCGGCCGGCCGGTCACCGGCGTCAAGTTCGATCACCACCCGCGGAAAATTGGCCTTGGGGAACAGCGTCACCGGCAGCTTGAAGGCCGCGACGATGCCGCCCACGGCCAGCAATACCAACAGAAACAAAATAGAGCGCGCATGCGCGCCTATCCAGTCCATGGGCTTCATGGCCGCGCCTCCCGCACCGCGGCGCCGTCCGTCAGTTCGTAATTGCCCGTCACCACCAGTTTGCGCTGCGGGTCGATGTCGCCCTCGATGCCGGTCTCGGTCTGCGTTTGCGCCGCCACGCTGACGGGCACACGGCGCGCCCGGCCATCCTTCACCTGGAATACATAGGCGCCCTGCCCATCAGTGAGCACAGCCGAGCGTGGCACGACCCACAGCGTTGGCCGATCCAGCTCGATCTCGCCCCGGAACTGCGCCCCCGGCAGCAGGCTGTCGCAGGGGCCGCGGCAATCGGGCCGCACGATCACGTTCACCAGGCGCGTTGCCGGGTCTACCACCGCTTGCAGCGTCGCCACCAGCCCCGAGACCGGGCTGCCGCCGAACACCGGCACCAGGCGCACCGGCATGCCGGCGCGCACGCGGTACAGGTCTTGCGCGCCCACGCCCATGGCAATGCCGAGGCTCGCCAACCGCGCCAGTTGCACCACGGCGGAGCGGGCTGCCACCAGGTCTCCCTCCTTGGTGTTGACCGCCAGCACCACCGCGTCAAACGGCGCCGTCAGCGTCTGGGCGCTGCGGCCGCTGCCCTGCGCCTGCAGCGCGGCCAGGCCCGCCTGCGCATCGGCCAGGGTCTTGCGCGCGGCCGCCAGCTGGGTCTGCGTGGCCAGCTGCTGCTGCGCCATTTGCTGCATGCGCGCCAGGTCGTCCTGGGCCGTCTGCACGGCGGTTTGCGCCTGGCGATAGGCGGCCAGCGCCGCCGGGTCGGTGGAAAAATCAAGCAAGGCCGCGCCGCGCTCCACCCGCTGGCCGGGCGCCACGGCCAGGCGGGTGACCTGGCCGCTGCGCGGCACGCTCACGACGGTGACTGCATCCGCCCCCGCCACCACCGTGCCATAGCCCGCCAGCCGCCTTGCCATGGGCTTGCGCACGGGGCTTGCCGTCTGCACCAGGACGCTGGCGCCATCCTCGGCGGCATAGGCATTGGGTGCCGGCAGCATGCCGATGGCCAGGGCTGCGGCAAGCATCATCGCCAGGGGTTGCTTCATGGTGTTGTCTCCGCTGACTGAGGTGATTGAGAGGTGACATCCGCGTCGCCGCAGCCGACCAGGGTCTGCAATGCCACGTCGGCCTCGGCCACCGACTGGCTGAGCGCCAGCGCCTCGGCGCGCTTGTTCAGCAGCGCGGTGCGCAGCGAGCCGTACGACAGCAGATCCAGGTTGCCGGCATCGAAGGCCGGCTGCGCCAACTGCAGGGCCTGCTCCAGGCCGGTGGCGCCGCGCCGCACCTGCACCAGCTGCTGCTGCAGCAGCTCCCGGTCGGCCAGCAGGCGCTGCGTGTCGCCATGGGCGGCATTCAGCCGATTCTGGTAGGCGTCGTAGAGCTGCTGGCGCGTAGCGGTCTGCACCGCGATGGCGCCGCGGTTGCGGTTGAAGATGGGCAGATTGATGGTGATGCCAAAGCCGCTGCTGTACAGGTTGCTGGTGTCGCGCGCGCGGGTGATGCCTATGCTCAGCGACGGAAACTGCGCCAGGATGGCGCCGCGCAGGCGCTCCTCCTGCCCCTGGTAGCCCGCCTGCAGGGCCAGCAGGTCGGGGCGGCATTGCGGCAGCCTGTGCAGCGCGGCCTGAACCGCGGCGGGCGTAATGGGCCGTGCCGAGCCATCGCCCTTGAGCTCCAGGCGCACATCGGGCGCCAGGCCGAGCAGCGCATTCAGATCCTGGCGGATTTTCTCGATCTGGCGCTGCGTCTCATTGACCCTGCGCCCTATGTCCTGCAAGGCCGCCAGCTGCTGCATGGCGGCGGTCTGCGTCATGTTGCCCTGCCGCTGCGCGGCCAGGCTGCGCTCGTATTGGGTGGCAAGCAGCGCGCGCTCGCCCTCCAACACGCCGGCCAGCTGCCGCTGCGCCACCAGGGCCACAAACAGCGTGCGCGCGCGGCTGATGACCTGCCACTCCTGCCACAGCAAGTCCAGCCGCGCCTGGCGCTCCTGCGCCTGCGCGGCCGCCGACAGCGCCGGGCGCACCAGCAGCGCCGTGATGTCGTAGCTCAGCCCCAGGTTGAAGGCGCTGACATTGGCCGGCCCGCCGTTGCTGGGAAAGTCCCGCGTGAGGCTCAGCTGCGGGTCGGGCAGCAGCCCGGCGGCAAAGGCCTGCGCCTGGGCGAGGCCGGCAGCGTCGCGCGCCAGCTTCAGATCCGGGTTGCGCAGCACCGCCGCCGTAGCGATGTCGTTCACGTCCAGGCCGCGGGCGGGCCCGGCAGCACGGCCACCCGCTGCGGCCGGTGCCTGCGGCGCAGCGCCAGGTGCCACCACGGCCAGGTCGGGCTGGGTGGGCAAGGGCTTGGGGCCATAGCTGGCGCAACCGCCGAGCACCATGGCCGCCATGAGTAGATGCCGCCTGGCGAGGCGGCGCCAGCGGGCTGGGCATTGCATGCTTGCCTCCTGTATCGATGGGGCCGGGTGGCGCTGGCCAGCCCGGCCCGGCGGCCTCAATCGTCCTTGTCGTGGCCCTTGCGATGATCCGGCTCATCCTCGCGGGATGCAATCACCGTGCCCTTGTCGGCATCGACCCTGACGTCGAAGACCTTGGCGCCGCTGACGACCTCGACCTCGTAGATCCAGCCCTGTTTGGAATGCTCGAACTCGGCATGCGTGGCCTTGCCGTTCACATGCTGCTCGGCCGTGGTGACGGCCTGGGTCAGGGGGATTTTGGCGTTGGCAATGGCCAGCGCGTCGTTCTCGGCACCCCCATTGGCGGCATAGGCCACGGCGCCGGTTGCGGCCATGCAAAGGGCCAGCAGGGATAGTTGGGTATTGCGGTACATGGTGTCTCTCCACAGGAAACGCGGGATTTGCGTGGAGAGAAGCGTAGGCGGCAAGACTTAGCCCTGCATGAGCCCGCGCCGTGGGCACCGATGCGTTAGAGCTGCGGCATCTGCACGCACCACGGCGGGGCAGGCGCGCGCGCCAGGCACCAACGCGGCCCGCCCATCAAACTTCATTTTTCATAGCAACAAGCGCTTATTCCTAAACCGCTACAAGCCAATTTCATTTGAATTCAGCGCAGCGGCAGCGGTTGGCACGCAGCTTGCATTGATCCGGGTGCAGCCGCTACGGGCTGCATCGCACGCCACATGCGGCCACAGAGCCGGGGCGCGCGCAGGCTTATCAATGACGGCGGGGCATGCCCCAGGGAGAGGACGATGAAGCAATCCAGGCTGGTCTTGGTGGGCAACGGCATGGCAGGGGTGCGCACGCTGGAGGAGCTTTTGAAGATCGCCCCCGATCTGTACGAGATCACGGTGTTCGGCGCCGAGCCGCACCCCAACTACAACCGCATCCTGCTCTCGCCGGTGCTGGCGGGCGAGCAGCAGCTCGAACAGATCATCCTGAACGACTGGTCCTGGTACCAGGAGCACGGCATCACGCTGCACGCGGGCTGCACCGTGACGCAGGTAGACCGCGCGCGCCGCCTGGTGCATGCCAGCAATGCGGCGGGCGAGACGATGGCCGTGCCCTACGATCGGCTGATCCTGGCCACGGGCTCCAATCCGTTCATGCTGCCCCTGCCCGGCAAGGACCTGGCAGGCGTGCTCGCCTACCGCGACATTGCCGACACCCAGGCGATGATCGCCGCCGCCGCCAGGTACCGGCACGCCGTGGTCATCGGCGGCGGCCTGTTGGGCCTGGAGGCGGCCAACGGCCTGATGAAACGCGGCATGCAGGTCACCGTGGTGCATGCCGCCGAATGGTTGATGGAGCGCCAGCTCGACCCCGTGGCCGGCCACATGCTGCAAAAGGCGCTGCAGGAGCGCGGCATGCATTTCTTGCTGCAGGCGCAGACGCAGGAGTTGCTGGGCAACGCGGACGGCCGCGTGCGCGCCGTGCGCTTCAAGGACGGCAGCGAGGTGCCCGCCGACCTGGTGGTGATGGCCGTGGGCATACGCCCCAACACCGCGTTGGCCGAGTCCATGCACCTGCATGTCAACCGCGGCATCGTGGTCAACGACACCATGCAGACCACCACCGACGCGCGCATCTACGCCGTGGGCGAATGCGCCGCGCACCGGGGCGTGGCCTATGGCCTGGTGGCGCCGCTGTTCGAGCAGGGCAAGGTGCTGGCGAATCACCTGGCCGAATTCGGCATAGGGCGCTACCAGGGCTCGCAGACCTCGACCAAGCTCAAGGTCACGGGCATAGACCTGTTCTCGGCCGGCGACTTCATGGGCGGCGCGGGCACCGAGGAAATCCTGCTCAGCGACCCCGGCAGCGGCCAGTACAAGAAGCTGGTGCTGAAAGACGACAAGCTGGTCGGCGCCTGCCTGTACGGCAACACGGTGGACGGCAGCTGGTACTTCAAGCTGCTGCGCGAGGGCCGCAGCGTCGCCGACCTGCGCGACCGGCTGATGTTTGGCGAGAGCAACATCGGCGAGGGCGGCCACGCGGGCCAGAACCAGGCCGCCGCGATGCCCGACGAGGCCGAGGTCTGCGGCTGCAACGGTGTGAGCAAGGGCAGCATCTGCAAGGCCATCAAGGAAAAGGGCCTGTTCACCCTGGACGAGGTGCGCAGGCACACCAAGGCCAGCGCCAGCTGCGGCTCCTGCACCGGCCTGGTCGAGCAGATCCTGATGGCCACCGTGGGCGGTGCCTACGCGGCCACGACCAAGACCAAGCCCCTGTGCGCCTGCACCGAGCACGGCCACCAGGCGGTGCGCGACGCCATCCGCACCCACCACCTGATCAGCAAGGAAGAGGTCTTCGCCTTCATGGAATGGAAGACGCCCGACGGCTGCCCGGGCTGCCGCCCGGCCATCAACTATTACCTGATCAGCACCTGGCCGAAAGAGGCGCTGAACGACCCGCAAAGCCGCGCCATCAACGAGCGCAGCCACGCCAACATCCAGAAGGACGGAACCTACAGCGTGGTGCCGCGCATGTGGGCGGGCGGCACCACGGCGGCCGAGCTGCGCCGCATTGCCGACGTGGTGGACAAGTACCAGATCCCCAGCGTCAAGGTCACGGGCGGCCAGCGCATCGACCTGCTGGGCGTGAAGAAGGAGAACCTGCGCGGCGTCTGGCAAGACCTGGGCATGCCCAGCGGCCTGGCCTATGCCAAGGCGCTGCGCACGGTGAAGACCTGCGTCGGCAGCGAATGGTGCCGCTTCGGCACGCAGGACAGCACGCAGCTGGGCCAGCAGCTCGAGCGCGCGTTGTGGGCCATGTACGCGCCGCACAAGGTGAAGATGGCCGTGAGCGGCTGCCCGCGCAACTGCGCCGAGTCCGGCATCAAGGACGTGGGCGTGATCGGCGTCGATTCGGGCTGGGAGATCTACGTGGGCGGCAACGGCGGCATCAAGACCGAGGTGGCGCAGTTCTTCACCAAGGTGAAGACCGCCGAGGAGGTGCTCGAGGTCAGCGGCGCCTTCCTGCAGCTGTACCGCGAGGAAGGCTGGTACCTGGAGCGCACGGTGCACTACGTGGCGCGCGTGGGCCTGGACCATGTGAAGAAAAAGGTGCTCGAAGACGCCGCCCAGCGCCAGGCCCTGTGGGCGCGCCTGCAGGCGGCGCTGGACGGAGCGCCCGACCCCTGGTTCGAGGGCGAGAGGGCGCGCGTCGATGCGCGCCAGTTCATCCCGATCGCCGTCGCATCAGACAAAAGCAGCATGTAACGCTTTACCAACAAGCGCCAATAGCTACCAAAGGAATAGCAATGACCGACTGGACCTACATCTGCACGATAGACGACATCCCCGCGCAGGGCGCGCGCCGCGTGGCACGCGCGCAGGGGCTGGAGGTGGCGCTGTTCCGCACCGCCGCCGATGAGGTCTTCGCCCTGCTCGACCGCTGCCCGCACAAGGGCGGCCCGCTGTCGCAGGGCATGGTGTTCGGGCGCAGCGTGGCCTGCCCGCTGCACAACTGGACTATAGGCCTGTGCGACGGCCAGGCGCTGGCGCCCGACCAGGGCTGCGCGCCCCGGTTCCAGGTCAGGGTAGAGGGGCGCGCCGTCTATCTGCATGCCCAGGAGCTGGCGCGCCACGCCCTGCACGAAACCCGCCCCCTGGCCGGCCCGGCCGCCTGCACATGAAAAACACCACCCGCTCCACCTGCCCCTACTGCGGCGTGGGCTGCGGCGTCCTTATCGAGAGCGAGGACGGCCGCATCACCGGCGTGCGCGGCGACCCGGAGCATCCCGCCAACCTCGGCCGCCTGTGCTCCAAGGGCACCACCTTGCACCTCACGGCCCGCCCCGAGGTGCAGTCCCAGGTGCGCCTGCTGCAGCCCCTGCGGCGCGCACGGCGCGGCGCCGAGGCCCTGCCGCTGTCCTGGGACACGGCGCTGGACGATCTGGCCGGCCGCATCGCCGCCACGGTGGCGCAGCACGGCGCGGACGCCGTAGGCCTGTACGTCTCGGGCCAGCTGCTGACCGAGGACTACTACGCCTTCAACAAGCTCGCCAAAGGGCTGCTGGGCACGAACAACATCGACACCAATTCGCGCCTGTGCATGAGCAGCGCCGTGGCCGGCTACAAGGCCACGCTGGGGGCCGACGCGCCGCCCGCCTGCTACGAGGACATCGCCCACGCCGCCACGATTTTCATCAGCGGCGCGAACCCGGCCTGGGCCCACCCGATACTGTTCCGGCGCATCGAGGACGCGCGGCGCGCGAACCCGGCGCTCAAGATCATCGTCTGCGACCCGCGCCGCACCGACAGTGCCGAACTGGCCGACCTGCACCTGGCGCTGCAGCCAGGCTCGGACGTCTGGCTCTACCACGGCATGCTGCGCTGCATGCTGGATCAGGGCTGGCTGGACGAGGCCTACATCGCCGCCCACACCAGCGGCTGGGAGGCTCTGGCCGCCCAGGTACAGCAGGCCACGCCCGATGCCGTGCAGCGGCACTGCGGCATAGACCCGGCGGATCTGCTGCAGGCCGCGCGCTGGTTCGCCGGCGTGCAGGACGACGGTGCGCGCCTGCCCACGCTCAGCCTGTACTGCCAGGGCCTGAACCAGTCCGTGCATGGCACCGACAACAACAGCACCCTCATCGTCCTGCACCTGGCCTGCGGCCAGATCGGCAAACCGGGCGCGGGGCCGCTCTCGCTCACCGGCCAGCCCAACGCCATGGGCGGGCGCGAGGTGGGCGCGCTGGCCAACCAGCTCAGCGCCCACCGCAACCTGGCCGACGCCCAGCAGCGCGCCGAAGTGGCCGCGCTGTGGGGCGTGCCTGACGTGCCTGCCGCGCCCGGCAAGGCGGCGGTCGAGCTATTCCAGGCCGCAGCCGACGGCCAGGTCAAGCTGCTGTGGATAGCCTGCACCAACCCTGCGCACAGCCTGCCCGACCAGGCCCTGGTGCGCCGCGCCCTGCAGCGCGCCGAATACGTGGTGCTGCAGGACGCCTACGCCACCGGCGCCACCGCGCGCTACGCCGACCTGCTGCTGCCGGCCGCCACCTGGGGCGAGAAGGAAGGCACGGTCACCAACAGCGAGCGGCGCATCAGCCGCGTGCGCGCCGCCGTACCGGCGCCGGGCCAGGCCTGGGCCGACTGGCGCATCGTCACCGCGCTGGCGCGGCGCCTGCAGCCGCTGCTGCCCGAACGCGCACGGCTGCCCAGCCTGTTCCCCTACGACGGCCCCGAGGCGATCTGGAACGAGCACCGCGAGAGCACGCGCGGGCGCGATCTGGACATCACCGGCCTGTCCTGGGCACGGCTCGACGCCGCGCCCCAGCAATGGCCCTGCCCGCAGGGGCAGGCGCAGGGCCGCGCCCGCCTGTACCTGGACGGGCGCTTTGCCACCCCCGATGGGCGCGCCCGCTTCATCGCAGCGCAGCCCGGCAGCGTGGCCGAGCCCGCCGACGCGCGCTACCCCTTCGCGCTGATCACCGGCCGCCTGCGCGACCAATGGCACGGCCTGAGCCGCAGCGGCCTGGTGGAAAACCTGTGGGCGCACGCCAGCGAGCCGCGCGTGCAGATGGCTCCGGCCGACCTGGCGCGGCTCGCTCTGGCCGAGGGGGAGCTGGCCTACCTCACCAGCCGGCGCGGCAGCATCGTCGCGCCGGTGCAGGCCAGCGACACCCTGGCGCCGGGCCAGGTGTTCCTGCCCATGCACTGGGGCGACGAGGTGCTGGGCGGCGCCAGCAGCACGGGCCGGCGCTTGGGCGGCGTGAACGCCCTGACCACAGCGGCGCGCTGCCCGCAATCGCTGCAGCCCGAGCTCAAGCATGCGGCCATCAAGGTGCTCAAGGCCGAGCTGCCCTGGGGCCTGTGGGCCCAGGCCTGGCTGCCGCTGGATCAGGTGCACAGCACACGCCGGCAGCTCGAAGCGCTGATGGCCGAGTTTCCCTTCGCCAGCTGCAGCCTGTTCGGCCGCGCCGAGCTTGGCACCGGCCTGCAGCTGCGCGCCGCCGCGCACCAGGCGCCGGACGAGGCGCTGGTCGAGCGCATCGCCCAGCTGCTGGATCTGCAGGGCGCGGGCCTGCTGAGCTACCGCGACGCGCGCCGGGGCCAATGGCGCCGCGCCAGGCTGCAGGAGGCGCAACGCGGCCAGCCGCTGCAGGCCGTGCTGCTGGCCGGCGACGTGAGCGCCCAGGCCTGGATCGCCCCGCTGCTGCAGGAGCGCCTGGACGCCCAGCCGCTGCGCCGCGCCCTGCTGCAGCCCGGCGCCAAGGCGCCCGTGCCGCTGGCCGCACGCGGCGCCAACGTCTGCGCCTGCGAGGGCGTGGCCGAGAACGCCATCACCGACCTGCTGCAGCGCTGCGCGGGCGACGCGCCGGCGCGCCTGCAGCGGCTCAAGGACACGCTGCGCTGCGGCACCCAGTGCGGCTCCTGCGTGCCGCAGCTGCAGCGCATGGTGCAGGCCAGCCTGGCTGGCACCTGAACGCCCCATCCCAACATTTCAACAACCCACCGGAGAAGCACCATGACGGGAATGCGCACCTTTCTCAAATCCGGCCACGCGCCCACGCTGTTCGCGGCCTTTTTGTACTTTGATTTCTGTTTTGCGGTCTGGGTGCTCAATGGCGCCATGGCCCCGTTCATTTCCGAGGCCTACCAGCTGAACGCCGCGCAAAAGGGCTTCATGATCTCGGTGCCCATCCTGGCCGGGGCGCTGATGCGCTTCCCGCTGGGCGTGCTGGCCCAGTACATCGGTCGCAAGAACGCCGCCATGGTCGAGATGGCGCTCATCATGGCGGCGCTGGCGCTGGGCTTTTTCTTCATCCGCGGCTACGACCATGTGATCGCCATGGGCGTGCTGCTGGGCATCGCCGGGGCCAGCTTTGGCGTAGCGCTGAGCCTGGGCAGCGGCTGGTTCCCGCCGCAGCACAAGGGCCTGGCCATGGGCATCGCGGGCGCGGGCAACTCGGGCACCGTGCTGGCCGTGCTGTTTGCGCCGCCGCTGGCCCAGGCCTACGGCTGGCAGGCCGTCTATGGCCTGGCGGGCCTGTGCATGCTGGTGCCCTTCACGGTGATGGCCGTTTTCGCCAAGGAGCCGCCGGATCATGAAAAGCAGAGCCTGCGCCAGCATGTCGCCTGCCTGTTCGAGCGCGACGGCTGGGCCTTCAGCCTGCTGTACGTGGTGACCTTCGGCGGCTTCATCGGCCTGGTGAGCTTTCTGCCCACCTACTTCCACGACCAGTTTGGCGTGACCAAGGTGCAGGCCGGGCAGCTGACCATGCTGGCCGCGCTCATGGGCTCGGGTGTGCGCGTGGTCGGCGGCTATCTGGGCGACCGCTTCGGCGGCGTCAACACCCTGACGAGCGTGCTGATCCTGGTCGCCGCGACGCTGGTCGCCTGCGGCCTGGCCGAGAGCCATCTGCTGGCCACCACGCTGCTGTTCATGCTGTGCTTCGCCGCGCTGGGCGCGGGCAACGGCGCGCTGTTCCAGCTGGTGCCGCTGCGCTGGCCGCTGACCACGGCCGTGGCCGGCTCCATGATCGGCGAGATCGGCGCCCTGGGCGGCGGCCTGGTGCCCAACGCCATGGGCCTGTCCAAGCAGTACCTGGGCAGCTACCTGTGGGGCTTCATCGCCTTCGCCCTGCTGGCCCTGGCCATGCTGGCGGTGCTGCGCGTCATGCAGGTGCGCTGGACGCGCACCTGGAGCAGCCCGGGCGGACGCGCCCCGGCCGCAGCCCCGCGGGCGGCGCCGGCAACACCCTGAAGTGCTGACTGCCGCTGGGAGTAGCTTCGCGCCCCAGCTGGCATAAATGCGCCAGCCGATAGCGATCCTGCCCGACAATCGGCCGGCCACTGCATCACGGACTACACCATGGGCATCAGTCACTACATCAAGGAAATCGGCCGCGGCGCGCGCGGCGCCAAGGCGCTGGATCGCACCCAGGCGGCCGATCTGTTCGGCCAGGTGCTGGACGGCCAGGTCAGCGACCTGGAGCTGGGCGCCTTCTGCGTGGCCATGCGCATCAAGGGCGAGAGCGTGGACGAGATGTGCGGCTTTCTGGATGCCGTACAAGAGCGCATCGCCCTGTTCCCCGCCTGCGCGCACGGGCGGCCGCTCGTCGTGCTGCCCAGCTACAACGGCGCGCGCAAGCTGCCCGTGCTCACCCCCCTGCTGGCGCTGCTGCTGGCGCGCGCCGGCCAGAGCGTGCTGCTGCACGGCATGCGCACCGAGGCGCGCCGGGTTTTGGCATCTGATGTGCTTGAAGGGCTTGGCATACCTGCGCTGACAGCTCCTGAAGCAATAGCACCAGGCAGCGTGGCGCATATCGCTACCGGCGCGCTGCTGCCAGGCCTGGCGCGCCTGTTGGCGGTGCGCCAGGTGATCGGCCTGCGCACCCCCGGCCACAGCGTGGCCAAGCTGATCGCCCCCTGCGCCGGCCCGGCGCTGGTGGTGGCCAGCTACACGCACGCCGAGTATTTCGAGCTGCTGGGCGCCACCTTTGGCGCCAAGAAGATGCACGCCCTGCTCTCGCGTGGCCTGGAGGGCGAGGTGGCGGCAGACCCACGGCGCCAGCCGCGCTATGACGGCTACATCGCCGGCCGGCACCAGCTGCTGCAGGAGCAGCAAGGCGGTACGGCCGCCGAGGTGCCGGGCCTGCCGGCCGAGATCGACGTTGTCAGCACCGCCGCCTACACGCGCCGCGTGCTGGCGGGTGACGCGCCCGTGCCGGTGGCGCTGCAGCAGCAGGTCGATCAGATCCTGCTGCTCACGCGCCAGATCACGGCGCTGGAGCGGCCATGACCGGCAGCTGCACCCTGGTCGGCGCCGGCCCGGGCGACCCGGAGCTGCTGACGCTGAAGGCGCTGAAGGCGATCCAGGCGGCCACGCTGCTGCTGGTGGACGACCTGGTGAGCGAGGCCATCGTCGCCCTGGCCCCGGCCGGCGCGCGCGTCGAGCATGTGGGCAAGCGCGGCGGCTGCAAGAGCACGCCCCAGGCCGACATCGAGGCGCGCATGCTGGCGGCCGTGCGCGCGGGCGAGACCGTGGTGCGCCTCAAGGGCGGCGACCCCTTCATCTTTGGCCGCGGCGGCGAGGAGGTGGAGCACCTGCGCGCGGCCGGCATCCCCGTGCAGGTGGTCAACGGCATCACGGCGGGCCTGGCCGGCATGACGCTGCTGGGGGCACCGCTCACGCACCGCCGCCATGCCCAGGGCGTGGTCTTCATCACCGGCCACAGCCAACCCGGGGGCAAGGGCGGCGACTGGCGCCAGCTGGCGGCGACGGCGCGCGACGCCCACCTGACGCTCGTGATCTACATGGGCGTCGCCAGCTGCGCGCGCATCCAGCAAGAGCTGCTCACCGCCCTGCCCGCGCACACGCCCGCTGCCGTGATCCAGCATGCCAGCCTGCCGCAGCAGCGCCATGCCGTCACCACGCTCGGGCAGCTGCAGCAAACCATAGCGCGCGAGCGGCTCGCCAGCCCCTCGGTGATCGTGATCGGCGACGTGGTGCGCGGCATTGATGCCATGGGCCAGCAGCAGGCCTGATGTCGCCTCAGTATCCGCGCAAGTCATCCACCGGCATCGGCAGCGAATCGCCACCGCGGATGCGCAGCAGGGTGCGCGTGACCACCTCCACGTCGTTGTCGAAGCTGCCATGGGCGGCATCGGCCGTGGCCAGGGGTTTGCCGCTGGCGTCCAGCGCCGTGGTGATGCGATCCGCGTCCAGCACGCTGGTGCGCCGCGCCAGCTTGGCCTGCGCCGCTGCGGCGCGCCAGCCGGCCAGGGCCTCGCCGGTGTCGGATGTGCCGTCCCAGCCGTTGTCGCTCGTGTCATGGATGCGGTCGAGCCCAAGGATGGGCAGCCGCAGGTCAGTCTCCAGCGCATTGGAGACGAAGTACAGCAGCGACTTGCGATAGATCTTGCCCACGGTGTCGCGGCGCTCGACGCGATCGGACAGCACGTCCAGGTGCAGCCGTTCCATGACATGCTGGTTGCGCGCATAGCGCTGGTTGGCAAATGCCACGCTGCAGGCGGGGGCGTACAGGTGCACCGAGGCCAGGCGGTCGTGCAGGCCACCGTCGCGCCCCTCGGCCTTGCGCTGCGCCAGCGCGGCCAACAGGTGGCCAAGGGCAATGGCGCCGGCCGAATGGCCGACCAGGTGCAGCTCCAGCGCATCGCCCCAGATCGCACTCAGACCCTGCAGCGCGTCGAGCAGCAGGTCTCCGCCATGCCGTGGCTCATAAGCCAGGCCGGCGTTCTCCTTCATCTCGCTCCAGATCGGCTTGGCCCAGGGGCGGCCTATGGTTTTCTCCAGCAGCTGGTCGGTTTTCTCGCTCAGCCATTCGCCGGCGCCGGCCGTGGCCGGCTGGCGTCGCAAGCGGTCGCTCAGGATGTCGCCTATGGATTCGATGAGCCCGGTCTTCCAGACCATGAACAGCGGATAGCAACCGTTGCCAACAAAGAAGCGCCCCATGGCGCTGACGCGCTCAATGGCGCCATCCTCGCTGTTGAGGCCGCCATGCACGTACAGCACCAGGCGCTTCCTGGCATCCGGCTGGTTGCGGAACCACTCGTCGGGCAGCGTGGTGCACTGGTGCTGCAGCTTGCGCGGCTGCGCGTCCTGCGTCAGGTAGCGGCGCACGCGTCCGTCGTTGCCCAGCACCACGCTGTGCTGGTAGGCCAGACCCTTGTCCCACCACTTGGCGCGGTCGGCGCCGGCCAGCGCACCCGCCTGGCCATAGGCCACCGCCAGCCGGCCTGAGATCACGCCCGGCACACCCAGCGCCACCACCCAGGCATCCATGCCATTGGCCAGCCAGTCCAGATAGCTGAGCACTGCAAAGCCGCCCACACCCCAGCCCTCGCCCCAGGAGTTCTGCACGATGAAGCCGTCGGCGTTGTAGCCCACCAGCGCAAAGGCGTGGCCCTGGGTCTGCGAGGGCCGGCCATCGAAGGCGATGCGCGGCAGATCGGCATGGCTCTTGGGTGCGGCTTTACGCTCGGGCACGGCTTGCCAGCCGTGGTGCGTGAAGGCCGACACGAACACCGCCCGGTGCTGGTGTATGGCCGCCTGCATGTCGGTGATGGACTTGATGTCCACGCGGTAATACACGCCCACCGTGTGCTGCGCCGCGCGGTCGGCAAAGCCGTAACGCGGGGTGTCGGATGCCTCGGGCACGTAGGGCCAGTCGCTCTCCAGACAGACGCCGTTGTTGAACCAGCCCTTGAGCGCCCCGCGGCAGGACGAGCCGTCGTAGTTCTCACCGTCGTATTCGTCGTGCTGGCGCGCCAAGGTGTAGAGCATGCGCGGGCTGACCGACTCCATGCGCTTAGGGTTGCCGGCCTTGATCCAGCGCAGGTAGTTGATGACGCACGACAGGCCGAAGCCGGTGCATGCGCCCTCGCGCCCCTGGTCGAGAATCAGGCCGGCGCCGGTGTAGCCGGGCAGAAAGCGGCGCACGTCGTCGGGCGTGGGCACCGCGTCGGGCAGGGTCATGGCCACGGGCTGGAACAGGCGGTCGCGCAGATCTGCCGGATCCTTGCGCGTGAGCAAGTCACGTGCCGGCGCCACGCCGGTGGCCACCGGCTTGCGCCTGGCGGCGCGGCCAGCGCCGGCGCGGCCGGCTGCCCCCTTGGTGGCCACGGGTGCGGTCTGGGGCCAAAGCGCATCCGCGCGCTGGAACACGTCCGAAAAGCTGGCCAGCCCATGCGCGCCGCCATTGACCAGCTTGCGCGCCGCCGCCAGGTTGCCGGCGAGCACGGCGGCGCGAAACTTGTCGGCCTTGTCGGCCAGAAACTGCGCCAGCAGCACTGCCGCCACCTCGGGGGCGTTGGCGCGATCGGGAAACGCCACCAGATCCATGTCTACGCGCTTGCCATAGGTGGCGTAGTTGGCCTTGCCGGTCAGTTGCACGAAGCCACGGCCGCGATAGCGCTCGCCATCGCCCCGGGCACCGTTGCCTATGTCCTTGCGCAGGTCATAGAGCGAGAACGGCGCGCCGCCTGGCGGCGTGTTGAACTTGGACTGCAGCTCGGCGATCGGCACGAAGCCCTCGGTCTCGGCGCGTATGGTGCCCAAAGCGCCCAACACCATGGCTCGATCGGTCAGGTCTGCTGCGCCCAGCGCCGCCTCTATGTAGGGCAGATAGCGCGCGATGTTGGCCGGCTTGGTGGCCGGAAAAAGGCGGCACACCAGGCCCACGTCGATCGGCGGATCAAGCTGCAGCGGCGTGGCCTTGCGCAAACCCAGCAGCACCTGGCAGCGCGGCCCCACGATGCCGTCGGCGATGATGCCCACGCCGGACTGCCAGCGGCGTATGGCGGCGTCGAAGTCCTCGTCAATGGCGCTGCCCGGCGCGGCCGACAGCGAGTGGAAGGTGGCCGCCGCTTCGGCCCCGAGCGTAGCCGCCAGCGCCGCGCGCAGACGATCCACCCATTCACCGGCATTGCCTTTGACAATCAGCTGCTGCATGAGGGTCTCCTCGAAGCTGGTTAGGGATTCGCCACCGGCGATGTTAGTACATCAACCCGGAAATATCGAAACACAAGACGGCCTTCATCGCGGCCCACGTCGCCCTTGGCGTATCCTCGAACGCCTGGGCCATGCTACGAATCACCCTGACAGGAAACACTATTTGGCCAAGGCCCCAACCACAGCGTCATGTTGAAATCATTCACGAACCTGGTTGTCTGCGAGCATTGCGACACCACCTACACACGCGCCGCCCTGGCGCCCGGGGAAGTGGCGCGTTGCGGGCAATGCGATGCGGTGCTTTATCGTGCCAGTGCGCTCGACATTGACCGCTGGCTGGCACTGACCGTTGCCGCGGCGGTCGCCTTCATGATCGCCAACGTCAGCCCGGTGGTGAAGATCAGCCTGCAGGGACTGCACAGCCAGGCGACCTTGTGGCAGTCGGCGGCGGCACTCGCGCACGGCCCGGCGGCCCCGATCGCCGTCCCCACCGCGCTCGCCATCATCGTGGTGCCATTCATGCAGATCAGCCTCTTGCTGTGGGTGTTGGGCCATGCGCGCCGCGGCGGCCGGCGCGCGCCAGGCTTTCGCCTGGCCATGCGCATGCTCGCGGGACTGCGCCCCTGGAGCATGGTGGAAGTGGCCCTGCTGGGCATTCTGGTCTCCGTCATCAAGCTGTCGAGCATGGTGGAGGTCGCGCCCGGCGCGGGCATCTGGGCGACGGCGGCCTTGATGATTCTGATCACCATCGTGGCCAGCCGCGACATCCACTGGCTCTGGGACTTCACCGACAGCGGCAGGCCCCGTGGCGAGGTGGCGCCATGAGCGCCGTGCCGGGCCGCCCCAAGCAAGCTCGCACCGCAGTGCGTAGCACGGAGGTTACCCAGTGAGCCGCCCGGCCGCCGCGAACGCTGATGGCAGCGTAGCGCGTCAGCACGAAGCTACTACAACATCCAAGCCCGCGCGCGCCCTGGACCTGGGGCTGGTGTCCTGCCATACCTGCGGGCTGGTCTGCGAGGATGTGCTGGACGCGCAAAACCATGTGCCCTGCCCCCGCTGCGGCGCGGCGCTGCACCGGCGCAAGCCCGACAGCCTGGCGCGCACCTGGGCGCTGCTGATCGCGGCCCTGATCTTCTACATCCCCGCGAACGTGCTGCCCGTCATGTACACCAGCGTGCTCGGCAGCGGCCTTGACAGCACCATCCTGAACGGCGTCGTGGAGTTCTGGCGCTCGGGCTCCTATGGCATCGCACTGGTGATTTTTATTGCCAGCGTGGCGGTTCCTTGCGGCAAGTTTCTCTCGCTCGGCCTGCTTCTCGCGAGCACGCGCCGCGGCAGTTCCTGGGCCAGGCGTGAGCGCAGCAAGCTCTACCGCATGGTGGAACTGATCGGCTACTGGTCTATGCTCGACGTGCTCGTTGTCGCCGTGGTCGCGGCCCTCGTCAGGTTCCAGGGCCTGGCCGACATAGAGCCGCGCGTTGGCATCCTCTACTTTGGCGTGGTGGTGATTCTCACCATGCTCTCGGCCATGAGTTTTGATCCGCGTTTGATTTGGGACGCAAAAGATGAATGATTCCCACGGCGCAGCGCCGCCCCCCGCCGCCCCCACCATTGAACAGCGCCGCATGCGGCCATCGCTGGTCTGGCTGGTGCCGGTGCTTGCGGCCCTGATCGGCGTGTCGATGCTGGTGCACGCCTGGATGTCCAAGGGGCCGGAAATCACCATCACCTTCAGGACTGCCGCGGGCTTGGAGGCGGGCAAGACGCCCGTGAAGTACAAGGACGTCACCGTGGGCGCGGTGACGGCCATCCGGCTGAGCGACGACGCCTCGCATGTGGTCGTGCAGGTTGCGCTGGACAAGAGCGCCGAGCGCCTGACGCGCCAGGACACGCGCTATTGGGTCGTGCGGCCACGCATTGGCACGGGCGGCATTTCGGGCATAGACACGCTGTTCTCCGGCGCCTACATCTCGGCCGACAGGGGTAGCGAGCAAGAGTCCGCCACGGACTTTACCGGCCTGGAGACGCCACCCACCATCGTGGGCGGCGCGGCCGGCAAATCCTTCACCCTGCTGGCCGACGACCTGGGCTCGCTGGATGTCGGCTCGCTCATCTACTACCGGCGCATTCCGGTCGGCCGTGTCGCTTCGTACCAGTTGGACCCGGAGGGCAAGCATGTCCGGCTGCAGGTGTTTGTCGATGCGCCTTATGACGCATTCGTCAGCACCGACACGCGCTTCTGGAACGCCAGCGGCGTGGATCTCTCGGTGGGCGCCGAAGGCCTGAAGCTCAAGACCCAATCCGTGGCCACCATCGTCGCCGGCGGCCTGGCGTTTGCCACGCCCGTGTACCGCCAGGCGCCCGCGGCGGCCGAGAACACGGAATTCGTCATCTCCAAGGATCAGGCCGAAGCCATGGCGCCCCCGGATGGGCCGGCGCAGTTCCTCCAGCTGCGTTTCCGCCAGCCCTTGCGCGGCCTGTCCACCGGCGCGCCGGTGCAATTCGCCGGCGTGGATCTGGGCCGGGTGGTGGCCATGAGCGTGGACTACGACAGCGCGACGCGCCGCTTTCCCACCGTCGTCGGTGTGCTCGTCTATCCCCAGCGGCTGGGACGGGCGTTGGCCAAGCTCCCGCGACGTGCGTCCGATTCCCCCGACGAGGTAACGGCGCGGCTCCTGCAGGAGATGGTGGAGCACGGCCTGCGCGCCCAGGCGCGCTCGGCCAATCTGCTCACGGGCCAGCTCTATATCGCGCTGGATTTCATCCCCAACGCGCCCAAGGCAGCCTTTGACGCCGCCGCACGGCCCATCTCCGTGCCCACCATCGACGGCAGCTTCGACTTGATGCAGGAGCAATTGGCGAGCATCGTCACCAAGATCGAGAAAATGCCGCTCGACTCCATCGGCCGCAACCTCGACACATCGCTGTCGCAGCTCAACCAGACACTGGCGCGGGTCAACACCCAGGTGCTGCCCGAGACCACGCGCACGCTGCAGCAACTGCAGCAGACCGCCCAAGCGTTCGGGCAGACCGCGCAATCCGCCCAAGGCCTGACCGCCCCGGACGGCCCGCTGCAGCAGAACCTGGAACAAACGCTGCAGGAAACCCAGCGCGCGGCCCGGTCGCTGCGCACCCTGACCGATCTGCTGGGGCGCAACCCCGAGTCGCTGCTGCGTGGCCGACCCAGCGACCCGAGGCCGGCACTGGACAATTCACCACCCTCCAATCCCCGGGACTAAGCGCCATGAGACTCTTCTTCGGTATGGGCATGCTCGCTCTCGCCGGCGGCCTGCTGGGCTGCCAGGCACCGACTCCCGTGCGCTTTCACACGCTGGCGTCGCCCATGGCTGCTCCAGCCGCTGCAGCCGCTCCCGCCAGCCCCACCCCATCGGCGGCCTTCCTCATCGATGTACTGCCCGTGGGCATACCGGCGCAGCTGGATGCCGCCCAACTGCTGGTGCGCCAGGGCGACAGCGGCGTCGTCGCCCTGGATGGCGAGCGCTGGATCGGCCCGTTCGCCGACGAGGCGCGCGGCGCCCTGTCGGCGCAGTTGACGCAACGCCTTGCCACCACGGATGTTGCGGGGCTGGCGCCGCCCAAGGGCCAGCCCGTCCTGCGCATCAAGGTGCAGATCCGCCGCCTGGACGCCTGGCCCGGCCAACAGGTGCGGCTGGATGCGGACTGGAGCCTGGGCTTCGCGCACGAGCCCAATGGCGCGCGCCTGGTGTGCAGCACGCGCCACGCGGTGCCCGCCGGCCCCGACTACCCCCAGGTGGTGCAGGCGCAGCAGCGCGCGCTGGCCGACCTGGCCGCGCAGATGGCGGATACGGCCAGGCAGTGGGAGCGTTCACGCGCCGCACCCTGTGCCCGCCCGGGGCCTGGGCCGCAGCAGCAGTCCTAGCCCGCAGCGTTCAGCCCGCGGCGCTGGCCTGTCGGATCTGCTCGAAGCGCTCGGCCTGCTCGCGGCGCAGCGCCTTGCGCAGCAGCGCGGCCTCCCAGCGGCGGCGCTCGTCGTGATCTGCGGGGGTGAGCGGCGGCACCGGCGTGGGCTTGCGCGCGTCGTCCACCGCCACCATCGAGAAAAAACAGCTGTTCACATGCCGCACCACCTGGGTGCGGATGTCCTCGGCGATCACCTTGATGCCGATCTCCATCGACGACTTGCCGGTGTGGTTGACGCTGGCCAGGAAGGTCACCAGTTCGCCCACATGGATGGGCTGCAGGAACATCACCTGATCCACGCTGAGCGTGACCACATAACTGCCCGAATAGCGGCTGGCGCAGGCGTAGGCCACCTGATCCAGCAGCCTGAGGATGGCGCCGCCGTGGACGTTGCCGGAGAAGTTGGCCATGTCGGGCGACATGAGCACGGTCATGCTGAGTTGGTGCGCGGGCAGGTTCATGCCGGCATTGTAGAAAGCCAGGGCGACGCGCGCGCTGGGCGACAATCGCCGGCTTTGCCCGTTCAGCTTGCCACTCCGTGTCCACCCCATTTTTTGATGCCGTCATCATCGGCGCTGGCGCCGCCGGCCTGTTCTGCGCCGCCCAGGCGGGCCAGCGTGGCCTGAAGGTGCTGCTCATCGACCACGCCGACAAGGTGGCCGAGAAGATCCGCATCTCGGGCGGCGGGCGCTGCAATTTCACCAACCGCGAACTCGATGTACGCGCGCCGCACAAGCACTTCGTGGGGCAGAACCCGCAGTTCTGCCGCTCGGCCCTGTCGCGCTACACACCGCAGGACTTTATCGCCCTGGTGCAGCGCCACGGCATCGCCTTTCATGAAAAGCACAAGGGCCAGCTGTTTGCCGACCGCTCGGCCGAGGACATCACCGCCATGCTGCTGGCCGAATGCGCCGATGGGCGTGTCGAGCACTGGCAGCCCTGCGGTGTGAAAAGCGTTGCGTATGGGGCCACTGAGCGGCATGCATCCAACCAGGCCGCAAGCCCTCACCCCGGCCCTCTCCCAGAGGGAGAGGGAGAAATACCGGCGCCAGCGATCGCCCTCGCCCCTTTGGGGAGAGGGAGGGGTGAGGGGCAGCCACGCCCCGAAAATTATCAGGTTATTTCCGGCTCTAACGCTTATACGATAAGCGCTGGCAGCTATCAAATCAATACCGACCGCGGCCCGGTGCAGGCGCGCAGCCTGGTCATCGCCACCGGCGGCCTATCCATCCCCAAGATCGGCGCCAGCGACCTGGGTTACCGCATCGCCCGGCAGTTCGGCCTGCCCCTGGTGGCGCAGCGCCCCGGCCTGGTGCCCCTGACCTTCGACGGCGCGGACTGGGCGCCCTATGCGCAGCTGGCCGGCCTGGCGCTGCCGGTGGAGATCAGCGTGGGAGCGAAGAAGGAGCGCATGGCCTTCCATGAGGATCTGCTGTTCACGCACCGCGGCCTGTCGGGGCCGGCGGTGCTGCAGATCTCCAGCTACTGGCAGGACGGCGCGCCCCTTTCCATCAACCTGGCGCCGGGGGTTGATTTGCCCGCCGCCCTGGCGCAGGCCAAGGCGCGATCGAAGAAACGCATCGCCAACGAACTCGCCACCCTGGTGCCCGGCCGCCTGGCCGAGGCCTGGGCCAGCACCGATGCCGACTGGCAGCGCCCCATCAACGAGGCCAGCGACAAGGCCCTGGCGCGCCTGGCCGAGCGGCTGGCGCGCTGGGAGCTCACGCCCATGGGGACGGAGGGCTACAAGAAGGCCGAGGTCACGCTGGGCGGCGTGGACACGCGCGCCCTGTCGCAACAGAGCATGGAGTGCAAAAGCCAGCCGGGCCTGTACTTCATCGGCGAGGTGGTGGACGTCACCGGCTGGCTGGGCGGCTACAACTTCCAGTGGGCCTGGGCCAGCGCCCATGCCTGCGCGCAGGCCCTGCCGGCCGCGTAAACGATCAGAGGCCCAGCGCCAGCTGCGCCTCTTCGCTCATCATGGAGCGATCCCAGGGCGGGTCGAACACCAGGTTCACGGTGATGTCGGCCACGCGCGGCAGGGCCAGCACCTTGTCGCAGACCTCGTTGGCGATGGATTCGCCCATGCCGCAGCCGGGGGCTGTGAGCGTCATGTCGATCACCGCGCGAACCTTGTCGGCCTCGTCGGCAGGCTGGAATTCCAGGCGGTAGACCAGGCCCAGATCGACGATGTTGACCGGAATCTCGGGGTCGTAGCAAGTGCGCAGGGTCTCCCAGACCAGCGGCTCCAGGTCGTCGAGGTGCAAGTCCTCGGGCACGGCGATGGTCTCTGGCGGCTGCTTGCCGATGGCGTCGGCGTCGGCACCCTTGAGGCGCATGAGCTGGCCTTCGACCAAGAGCGTGAAGGACGAGCCCAGCGCCTGCGTGACCTGCGCCAGCATGCCCTGCTCCAGCTCGACCGGCTGGCCCGTCGGAATGGTCTCGACCATCACGTTGCGGCGCACCAGCACGTCTTCGCGGTGGCGGCGGTTCATCATGGCTGGCCCTCCTCTTCGGTGGACACGGCCTGGCCGTCATTGTCGGCAATGGCGTGCATCAGCGCGTGCCAGCCCAGCAGCGCACACTTGATGCGGCTCGGGTATTGGCGCACGCCGGCCAGGCTGACGAGCTTGCCCAGGGGTGCGCCCTCGGGGTCTTCCTCGCCCGTGAGCACGGCGCGGAAATGCTGTTGCAGCTCTTGCGCCACGGCCAGGTCGCGGCCCTTGACGGCCTCGGTCATCATCGAGGTGGAGGCCATGCAGATGGCGCAGCCCTGGCCGGTGAAGCGGATGTCGGCCACGCGTTCGCCGTCCAGCTGCAGCTGCACCGACACGCGGTCGCCGCAGGACGGATTGGTGCCCTGGGCCTGGTGCGTGGGGTGGTCGAGCTGGCCGAAGTTGCGCGGCGCACGCTTGTGCTCCAGCACCACTTCCTGGTAGAGGTCGTTTTCTGCAGTGCTCATTGAAAAACCTTGACGGCGTGGGCCACGGCGGCGATGAGACGATCGACCTCCTCGGCGGTGTTGTACAGGGCGAACGAGGCGCGCGTGGTCGGCCCCAGCCCGAAGTGGTTGTGCAGCGGCTCGGCGCAGTGGTGGCCGGTGCGCACGGCAATGCCGCGCTCGTCCAGCAGCGTGCCGATGTCGTGCGGGTGCACGTCGCGCGCGACGAAGGACACCAGCGCCGCCTGCGTGGCGTGCGGCGCCAGCACGGTGATGCCGTCGATGGCCGAGAGGCCCGCCACGGCCCGCGCACGCAGGGCGTGCAGGTGCTGGTCGATGGCGCTGCGCCCCACGCTGTCGATGAACTGCGCCGCCGCCGCCAGGCCCACGGCCCCGCCCACGTTGGGCGTGCCGCCCTCCAGGCGCGCGGGCAGCTGGGCAAAGCCGGCATCTTCGTAGCTGACCCATTCCACCATGTCGCCACCGAGGCGCAGCGGGTACAAAAGTTGTAGCGCCTGGCGCCGGCCCACCAAGGCGCCCGTGCCCATGGGGCCATACATCTTGTGGCCCGAGAAGGCCATGTAGTCGCAGTCCAGCGTGGCCAGGGCCGGCATGCCGTGGCCCACGGCCTGGGCGGCGTCCAGCACCGTCAGCGCCCCTGCGGCGCGTGCCAGCTGGAGCATCTCTTCATACGGCGGGCGCTCGCCCGTGGCGTTGGCGCCGGCGGTGATGGCAAACACGCGCGTGGCCGGCGTCAGCAGCGCCTGCAAGTCCTGCACATGCACGCGGCCCTGGGCGTCGGGCTGCAGGATGACCAGTTCGGCCCCGGTCATGCGCGCCGCCTGCTGCCAGGGGATGAGGTTGGCGTGGTGCTCCAGGCCGCTGACGATGATGCGGTCGCCCGCGCGCAGCCAGGCCTTGCCCGGCCCGGCGGCCCACAGGCCCTGGGCGACGATGTTCAGCGCCTCGGTGGTGCCGCTGGTGAAGACCAGTTCATGCTCGCGCCCCGCGCCGACAAAGCGCTTGAGCACGCCGCGCGCGGCCTCGAAGGCGTCGGTGGCGCGCTGGCTCAGCGTGTGCACGCCGCGGTGGATGTTGGCGCGGTCGCGCTGCTCGAACTGCTGCAGCGCCTGCTGCACGGCCAGCGGCGTCTGCGTGGTGGCGCCGTTGTCCAGATAGGCCAGCGGCTGGCCGTGGATGGACTGCGCGAGGACGGGGAACTGCGCGCGCAGCGCGTGCATGTCCCTCACCCCGGCCCTCTCCCCAGAGGGGCGAGGGAGTGAGTCCGTGCCGGTATTTGCCCCCTCTCCCACTGGGAGAGGGTGGGGGTGAGGGCTGGCGACGCCAACACCCAGTCCACGGACAGGCAATGAATCACCCATGTTGCACCTCCGCATTCCCCTGCAGCTGCTGCCCGATGGCGCGCGCCAGCCAGCCGCTGCGCAGCCATTGCGCCAGCAGTCCGTCGTCCTCGCCGCCCAGGCTGCGCTCCAGCAGGGCGCGGGCCATGCCGTCGATGACCAGGGCACGCGCGCTGGCCTCGTCCAGGCCGCGCTGGCGGGCGTAGAACAGCGCGTCCTCGGGCAGCGCGCCCCAGGTGGCGCCATGCGCGGCCTGCACGTTGTCGTGCAGGATCTCCAGGTGCGGGCGCAGGATCAGGCGCGGGCTGCCCGCGAGCGGCACGCCCATCAGGCGCTGGTGCACGTCGGCCTCGTCGGCGCCGGCGGCGATATAGGTGTGGGCATTGGCCACCACATGGGCCCGGCCCTGGGCCAGTGCCAGGGCCTGCACGCTGCTCACGCAGTGCGTGGACTGAACGCGCGTATAGGTCTGGGCGTCGATCTTCTGCGCGCCGGCCAGCAGCAGCGCGGCGCTGCGCGCCTGCGCGCCCTTGCCCTGCAGCGTGATCTGGTTGCGCTGCAAGTGGTAGCCGGCGCTGGTGGCGACCAGGGCCTGCGCGTACTCGGCGCCGGCGGCGACGTTGACGTGCACATGGTGGGCCACGCTGTCGGCCTCGGCCGGACTCACGATGCGCAGATGCTGCAGCTGCGCGCCCGCGCCCAGGCGCACATGGGCGTGCAGGTTCTGCGCCACCTGGTGGCCGCAGGCGGCGGCCTGGCGTTCGTGGGTTTCGATGAGCACGCAGTGCACGCCGGGCTCCACGTCCAGCACCAGGAGCGGCGCCTCGGCCTGGGCGCGCGGCTGGTGGCGCAGCTCCAGCCAGACCGGCTCGCGCTCCTTGCCCGGCGTGGCGCTGATGCGCAGGCGCAGCCCCAGGCGGCACAGCGCGCGGTGCGCCCAGGCAAAGGGCGCGGCCTCGTCGCTGCCGGGCTGCGGCAGGCCGGCGAACAGCTCGGCGCGCTCGGCGGCGTCCAGCGCGTCCAGCCAACGCGCATGGATGCCGCTGGAGGCATGGTTGCCGAACTGGTTGTGAATCGGGTGCAGCGTCCAGCCCGAGCCATCGAGGGCCGGGGCCTCGCAGCCGCCCTGCTCGGGCGTGCCCAGCCATTGCTCGAGCGCCGGCGGCGGCAGGTGGTGGAAGGCTTCGCTCTTGCGCGCGATCCAGCCCTGCTGCTGCAGGTGGTCGCGTGCGGCGAGGATGTCGGCTCTTGCGCGGTCCATGGCCTCAGGCCTCCACCGCTTGGTTGCGCGCACGCGCAAAGCCGGTGCGCGCAATGCTGCGTGCCAGCTCCAGGTCGCCCGTTTCGGCGATGCAGCCCTGATCCAGGCGCAGCACGGCATCGGGTTCGAGCTGCTCGATCATCTGCAGGTAGTGCGAGACGACGATGAAGGAGGTGCCCTCGGCGCGCAGCCTCTGCACCAGGGCGACGACGGCGCGCACGCCGTCCACGTCCATGCCGGAGTCGATCTCGTCGAGCAGCACCAGGCGCGGCTTCAGGAGCGAGAGCTGCAAGAGCTCATTGCGCTTGCGCTCGCCGCCCGAGAAGCCCTCGTTCACCGGGCGGTTCAGCATGGCTTCGGGCAGGCCCAGTTCCTTGGCGGTTTTCTTGGCACTGGAGAGGAAGTCGAACGCGTCCAGCGGCTCCTCGCCGCGCGATTCGCGCACGGCATTCAGCGCGGTGCGGATGAACAGGTTGTTCTTCACGCCCGGCACATCGGGCGGCGACTGGAAGGAGACGAAAAGCCCGGCGCGGGCGCGCTCATGCGCCGGCATCTGCAGCAGATCCTGGCCGCCGAGCAGCGCCTGCCCGCCCTGCACCGTGAAATGCGGGTGGCCGGCCAGCGCCATGCCCAGCGTGCTCTTGCCGCTGCCGTTGGCGCCCATCAGCACCACCAATTGGCCGGCCGGCACGTCGAGCGAGACCGAGTGCAGCACGGTGCGCTCGCCAATGTTCACGCGCAGGTCGCGCACTTGCAGCAGGGGTGGGGTGTGGGTCATGGGGTTTTCCTTTGATTCTGGTTCTACCTCCCTCCCCCACTGGGGGAGGGTTGGGGTGGGGGCCCGCCGCATACGCACGGCGCCAGCTCCTATCCCAGCCTTCCCCCAGAGGGGGAAGGAGCAATACATATCAGCCAACCGAGCCTTCGAGCGACACGGCCAGCAGCGCCTTGGCCTCGAGGGCGAATTCCATCGGCAGCTCCTCCAGCACGGCCTGGCAGAAGCCGCCGACGATCAGGGCCGTGGCCTCCTCGGGGTCGATCCCGCGCTGCTGGCAGTAGAACAGCCGCTCCTCGCTGATGCGCGTGGTGGTGGCCTCGTGCTCCACCACGGCGTCGCCGCGCGCCGTGTCCACATAGGGGAAGGTGTGGGCGCCGCAATGCGCGCCGATGAGCAGCGAGTCGCACTGCGTGTGGTTGCGCGCGCCCTCGGCACCGGGGTTGATGCGCACCAGGCCGCGGTAGCTGTTCTGCGCGTGGCCGGCGCTGATGCCCTTGGAGACGATGCGGCTGGTGGTGTTCTTGCCCAGGTGCATCATCTTGGTGCCGGTGTCCGCCTGCTGGCGGTGGTTGGACACGGCGATCGAATAGAACTCGCCGCTGGAATCATCGCCGCGCAGCACGCAGGACGGGTATTTCCAGGTGATGGCCGAGCCGGTCTCGATCTGCGTCCAGGCGATGCGCGAGCGCTTGCCTGCCGCCAGGCCGCGCTTGGTGACGAAGTTGTAGATGCCGCCCACGCCTTTCTCGTCGCCGGGGTACCAGTTCTGCACCGTGGAGTATTTGATGAAGGCATCGTCATGCGCGATCAGCTCGACCACGGCGGCGTGCAGCTGGTTCTCGTCGCGCTGCGGCGCGGTGCAGCCCTCGAGGTAGCTCACGGAGCTGCCCTCCTCGGCAATGATCAGCGTGCGCTCGAACTGCCCGGTGTTCTGCGCGTTGATGCGGAAGTAGGACGACAGCTCCATAGGGCATTTCACGCCCTTGGGGATGTAGACGAAGGAGCCGTCGGAGAACACGGCCGCATTCAGCGCCGCGTAGAAGTTGTCGCCCTGCGGCACCACCGTGCCCAGGTATTTCTCGACCAGCTCGGGGTGGTTCTGCACAGCGTGCGAGAACGAGCAGAAGATCACGCCCACGTCGGCCAGCTGCTTGCGGAAGGTGGTGCCGACCGAGACCGAGTCGAACACCGCATCCACCGCCACGCCGGCCAGGGCGGCGCGCTCGTGCAGCGGCACGCCAAGCTTTTCGTAGGTCTCCAGCAGCTTGGGATCGACCTCGTCCATGCTCTTGGGCTTGTCCTTCATCGACTTCGGGGCCGAGTAGTAGGACAGCGCCTGGAAGTCGATCGGCGCAATCTTCAGCCGCGCCCAGTCCGGCAGCTCCATGGCCTGCCAGCGCTTGAAGGCCGCCAGGCGCCAGTTGAGCAGGAAGTCGGGCTCCTTCTTCTTGCGCGAGATGGCGCGGATGGTGTCCTCATCCAGGCCCGGCGGCAGGCTGTCGGACTCGATGTCGGTGACAAAGCCATGCTGATAGGCACGCTGCAGCGCCTGCTGCAAGGCCGGCGCCTGCTCGGCAGCCAAATCCAGGTTTTCTGACGGTGTAGACATGGTGATAGACGTGTCCATGCAGTCGGTGTTTAAATATCCATATGGTATGAATCTTTTTTAGATTCGGCCAAGCGCCAGGCGGTTCCTGTACGCATACAAGTGCTATTGTCCTCGTTAGCGGGCCATCGCCCCTACTGAATCATCGCATGGCCCTGCCGTTGTGTGGTTTATCGCTATAATGCTTGGCTTTGCTGGCAAACCCCGTCGGCCGGATACTAGTTACAAGACGGGGAACCCGCCACACATGGCGCCCAGGCCCGATCTTCCTGGACACCCTCTGTGGGCACAATTTGGAAACACATTAGCTAATGACCACCATTCGCGTTAAAGAAAACGAGCCTTTTGACGTTGCCCTGCGCCGCTTCAAGCGCACCATTGAAAAGCTGGGCCTGCTGACCGACCTGCGCGCCCGCGAGTTCTACGAGAAGCCCACCGCCGAGCGCAAGCGCAAGAAGGCCGCCGCCGTCAAGCGCCACTACAAGCGCGTGCGCAGCATGCAGCTGCCCAAGAAGCTGTACTAATAAGCACAGCCCGGCGCCCTCCTTCCAGGAATCGCCCACCAAACCCGCGCTAGGGACGCCAAGCGCGGGTTTTTTGCTTTTTGTTTTGCTTTTTGACCGGAGAAACACCATGAGCCTCAAGGATCAGATCACCGAAGACATGAAGACTGCCATGCGCGCCAAGGACAGCGAGCGCCTGGGCACCATCCGCCTGCTGCTGGCCGCCATGAAGCAACGCGAAGTGGACGAGCGCATCACGCTGGATGACGCCGCCGTCGTCGCCATCGTGGACAAGCTCATCAAGCAGCGCAAGGACAGCATCACGGCGTTCGAGGGCGCCGGCCGCCAGGACCTGGCCGACAAGGAAAAGGCCGAACTGGCCGTGCTGCAGGCCTACCTTCCCGCGCGCATGTCGGCCGACGAGGTGGCCAGCGCCGTGCAGGCCATCGTGGCCGAGCTGGGCGCCAAGGGTGCAGGCGACATGGGCAAGGTGATGGGCGTGGTCAAGACCCGCCTGGCCGGCAAGGCCGAGATGGGCCAGGTGTCCGCCGCCGTCAAGGCGGCGCTGGCGGGCTGAACTCCACAAGGGCTGAGCATGCAAAAAAACCACAAGATCGCCGTCCTGCCCGGCGACGGCATCGGCCGCGAGGTCATGCCCGAGGGTCTGCGCGCCGTCGAGGCGGCAGCCAGGCGCTTTGGCTTGGCGCTGGAGTTTCATCACTTCGACTGGGCGCACTGCGACTACTACCTCCAGCACGGAAAAATGATGCCCGACGACTGGAAGGCCCAGCTCTCGGGCATGGACGCCATCTTCTTCGGCGCCGTGGGCTGGCCGGCCACTGTGCCCGATCATGTGTCGCTGTGGGGCAGCCTGCTCAAGTTCCGCCGCGAGTTCGACCAATACATCAACCTGCGCCCCGTGCGCCTGTTCGAGGGCGTGCCCTGCCCGCTGGCCGGCCGCAAGCCCGGTGATATCGACTACTGCGTGGTGCGCGAGAACACCGAGGGCGAGTACACCTCGCTGGGCGGCATCATGTACGAGGGCACCGATCGCGAAATCGTGATCCAGGAATCGGTGTACTCGCGCCACGGCGCGAATCGCCTGCTGAGGTTCGCCTTCGACCTGGCGCAGAGCCGCGCCAGGAAGCATGTGACCCTGGCCACCAAGAGCAACGGCATCGCCATCAGCATGCCCTGGTGGGACAAGCGCGCCGACGAGGTCGCCAAGGACTACCCCGACGTGACGCTGGACAAGCAGCACATCGACATCCTCACGGCGCGCTTCGTGCTGCAGCCGGGGCGCTTCGACGTGGTCGCCGCCACCAATCTGTTCGGCGATATCCTGAGCGACCTGGGGCCGGCGACGACCGGCACCATTGGCCTGGCGCCGTCTGCCAACCTGAACCCCGAGCGCAGCTTCCCCAGCCTGTTCGAGCCGGTGCACGGCTCGGCGCCCGACATCTACGGCCAGAACATCGCCAACCCCATCGCCATGGTCTGGTCGGGCGCGCTGATGCTGGACTTCCTGACCCAGGGCCAGGGCGCCGGCCGGCAGGCGCACAACGCCATCGTGGCCGCCATCGAGGAGGTCATCAAGACCGGGCCGCGCACGCCCGACCTGGGCGGCCAGGCCAGCACGCAGCAGGTGGGCGCGGCGATTGCGGCGCTGATTGCCAAGGGTTGAGGCCCGCAGTAGCTCTCAATCTGATAGCTGCTGGCGCATACTACAAAAGCGCTAGCAGCTTTTTTTATTGAACTTTTCTTGATCAGACCCACCTACTCACCAGCTCCACCCATCCCATCCCTATGAATCCAGGATCTTTCGGCACGCGCCGGCGTGTCATCTGGCGCGCGTTGGCGGCCCTGGGCTTGGCCGGCCTCGCAGCCTGCAGCAGCCCCGGGCCAAAACAAACCGCCCCGGCGACTCCCGGCACAGCGGCAGCAGCGCCGATCAAGATCGGCATCGCCCTGGGCGGCGGCGCGGCCAAGGGCTTTGCGCATATCGGCGTCATCAAGATGCTGGAGGCCAACGGCCTGGCGCCAGCGGTGGTGGCCGGCACCAGCGCGGGCAGCGTGGTCGGGGCGCTGTATGCCAGCGGCATGAATGCCTTCGAGCTGCAGGACAAGGCCGTGGCGCTGGATGAGACCAGCATCCGCGACCTGCAGCTGTCCTCGGGCGGGCTGGTGCAGGGCCAAAAACTTGAGGACTACGTCAACGCACAGGTGCGCAGCACCCCGCTGGAGCAGCTGCCCAAGCCCTTCGTGGCCGTGGCGACAAGGCTGGAAGACGGCAAGCGCACCGTGTTTGCACGCGGCAACACCGGCCAGGCGGTGCGGGCGTCGAGCAGCATTCCGGGCGTGTTCCAGCCCGTCGCAATAGCCAAGTACCACTTCGTCGATGGCGGCATCGTCAGCCCCGTGCCCGTGGATGCGGCGCGCGAGCTGGGCGCCGACCTGGTGATTGCGGTGGACATCTCCAACAAGGCACGCGGCAAGACGCCGGAGCACATGCTGGGTGCGTTGAGCCAGTCGATCGCCATCATGGGCCAGAAGCTCGGCCAGGCCGAGCTGGCGCGCGCCGACATCGTCATACGCCCGCAGGTGCTGGACATAGGCCCGGTGGACTTCAACCAGCGCGCCGGCGCCATCATGGAGGGCGAAAAGGCGGCCCTGGCCGTCATGCCGCAGATCCGCGCGCGCGTCGCGCTGTTGCAGGCGGAGCGCGCCGAGGCAACGCGGCTGGCACAGCACAAGGCGCTGCAGGCCCAACATCAGGACTGCCTGGACAAGCGTTCACGCCTGCAAAAGCTGGCCGGCGCGGCCGGCCTCGATGATTCCTGCGCTGCGCCGTGACAAAGAGCGTTGAGCGTTGAGCGGCACCCACGCTAAACGCCCAGCGCTCAACGCACAACGCCCCACATCACTCCTTGCCCATCTTGGCCTTGTCCTCGGCAATGGCCTTTTCCTGGCCCTGGATGGCCTGCTTGTCCTGGTAGACCTTCTCGGCATCGGGCGAGGTGGCGGCCATGCGGCCATGCTTGTTGTCGCGCTGCTGGCGGCGGGCATCGGCCTTCAGTTTCGCCTTGTCCTGCTTCAACTCGGTCTTGTCCTCCTTGCTCTGCAGGGAGCCGGCGCGGTCGCTGGCCATGTCCTTCTTTTCGCCCTTGACGCCTTGCTTGTCGCGGTAGACGCGCATCGAGTCCTTGGATTCGGCCGCCATCTTGCCCTCGGCCTTGTCGGACTTGAGCGTCTTGGCATCCTGGCTCAATTGGCCGCGCTCGCGTGCCAGCGAGGCGTCGTCGGCCTTCAACTGGGCGGCATCTTCCTGCTTGGGTGTCACCTGGGCCCAGGCGCTAGGAATCGAGCCCAGGGTCAGCGCGGCGGCCAGCGCCACCAGGCTGGTGTGCATGCGAAATGTCATGATGTGTACTCCTCGTGCAGATATCTCGATGGGTGTCGAGCTTTCTGCAGCCCCGGCACCGCCGGTGATTCCATCAACCATCGACGCTGTTTGGAGCACGCTATAGCCGTTTGTGTTCCAGCAGGGCGGACTCTGTGACGCATGTAACCGCAAAATACCTTGAACCTAGATTCGGCAGTTGACCGCTTGCAACCTTTTGGAAAGCCGCATGGATATTGGCGTTCCCTGCTTCGCTGCCACTCACCTGTTGGGTGAGTGCGCTACGCGCTCGCCAGCACCGCGCTCGCCGCGCCATGCGGCGTTGCTCCTCCTTGCGGGCAGGAGCCCGCAGCGTCGTCACGCCTTGCCTGGCACGCCGATCACGGCACTGGCGAGCGCGTTCAACTACCGAATCTAGGTTGAATCCGCCATCATCTGGCGCATGACCATGCCGCTACCCTTTTCCCAGGCCTGCGAAAACAACCAGGCGCCCATCCTCGCCGTGCTGCAACAGGCCTTTGCCGGCAGGCAACAGGTGCTGGAGATCGGCTCCGGCACCGGCCAGCATGCGGTGTACTTTGCGCCACGCATGCCGCAGCTCATCTGGCAGACCAGCGACCTGGCCGACAACCACCCCGGCATATGCGCCTGGCAGGCAGCGCACCCTGCGCCCAACCTGCTCGCGCCGCTGCTGCTGGATCTGGCCAGCAGCGACTGGCCCGAGGGCGCCTTCGACGCCGTGTTCTCTGCCAACACCACGCATATCGTGGCCTGGCCGCTGGTCGAGCGCCTGTTTGCACTCGTGGGCGGCCACCTGCCGCCGGCCGGCGTGCTGGCCCTGTATGGCCCGTTCAACTACGGCGGCCAGTTCACCAGCGAGAGCAACCGCGCCTTCGACGCCTGGCTGCGCCAGCGCGATGCGGCGAGCGGCATCCGCCACTTCGAGGACATCAGGCAACTCGCCGCGCGGCATGGCCTGGCGCTCGAGCATGACCATGGCATGCCGGCCAACAACCGGCTGCTGGTGTTTCGCCGCGGTGGCGCCGGCGTAGAGTGATGCGATGTCCAGCTCAACCGCCACCGCCCAGCCCATGACCCAAAATCCCCTGCACCGCGGCGCCTGCCTGTGCCAAGGCGTGCGCTTTGCCATCCACGGGCCGCTCGCGCCCATACAGATCTGCCACTGCAGCCAATGCCGCCGCGCCCAGGGCAGCGCCTTTGCCGCCAACATCCCGGTCGCCGCGGATCAGCTGGAATTCACATCAGGGCGGGAGTTGCTGCGCCGCTATGCATCCTCGCCGGGCAAGATGCGCGTGTTCTGTTCGGTCTGCGGCTCGCCGGTGTTCAGCGAGCGCGCCAGCCTGCCCGGCGTGGTGCGCATCCGCGCCGGCCTGCTCGATGAACCCATCGCCACGGCGCCGCAGTTTCAGATGCATGTGGACTCGCGCTGCAGCTGGTGGCCGCTGCGCGACGACCTGCCGCAGCATGGGCAGGGGCATACTTGAGGGTTTGCTACGGCCGGCCCTGATGCCCGCACCAAGCCACCCATTCAACCGCCCCACACCCACATTTCATGACAGCGCTCCCCGCCGCCCGGCCCATAGGCGTATTCGACAGCGGCATCGGCGGCCTGAGCGTGCTGCAGGCCCTGCGCCGCGAACTGCCGCACGAAGACTTCATCTACCTGGCCGACAGCGGCAACGCGCCCTATGGCGACGAGAAGGGCGACGCCTTCGTGCAACAGCGCACACTGGCCATTGCGCGCTGGCTGTGCGCGCAGCACGGTATCAAGGCCCTGGTGGTGGCCTGCAATACGGCGACGGCAGCGGCCGTGGAGCTGCTGCGCTCCACCCTGCCCGAGCTGCCTGCCATAGGCGTGGAGCCGGCCCTCAAACCTGCCGCCGCCTGCAGCCAGACCCACCATGTAGGCGTGCTGGCCACACGCGGCACGGTCGGCAGCGCGCGCTTTCAAAGGCTGCTGGCGGCGCATTCGGCGCACACGCGCTTTGCCGTGCAGGCCTGCGACGGCCTGGCCCGGGCCATAGAGCAAAGCACCGAGGAGCCACTGCCTGCACCCGAGTCGGCAGCAAAAATAGGAGCGCTTTGCGCACAGTACGCGGGCGCTTTAGGCTCATTTGGCTTGAAAACCGGCGACATCGACACACTCGTGCTGGGCTGCACGCACTATGTGTTTGCCAAGGACATGCTGCGCGAACTGGTGGGGCCGGAGGTGCAGATCCTGGACACCGGCGCCGCCGTGGCGCGACAGACGCGGCGTATCCTGGCCCAGGCCGGGACACTGGCGCCCGAGCAGTCGGCGGACGGCCAACCGGCCGAAACCGGGCAGGTTCGGCTCTACACCACCGGCCAGCTAGCGGCACTGCAGGCCGCCGCCGAGCGCTGGCTCGATCTACCGGCCAGGTGCTGCACCGCCTTGCCCCGCACCTGAGCTTCTGCAGCGCTGTCAGTGCACGTCGCGCAAGAAATTCGCGTTCAAGCCCGCCTGCCCATCCCATCAGCACTCGTCACCCTCTTCCCCTCTACGTCTCGCCCTACGCCGGCACGCCCACGATCACGCTCGACGCCTTGAACAGCGCCGATGCCGCCACGCCCGGCGCCAGGCCCAGCGCGTCGCAGCTTTGGTTGGTGATGATGGCGGCCACCGCAGCGCCGCCGGGCAAGCCAATCACCACCTCGGCGTTCACGGCGCCCTTCTGAACGCGAGAAACCGTGCCCTGCAGCCGGTTGCGCGCCGAGAACCGGGCGCCCTGCTCCTGCGTCACCACGATGACCGACGAGGCCTTGACCAGCGCGAACGCCTCGGCTCCGGGCACCAGGCCCAGATCGGTCGCGCTGCCGTGCGTGACGATGGCCACAATGGCCGTGCCCATTCCGGGCACCTCCAGGGCGATCTCATCGTTCACGGCCCCGGCGGTCACGCGGGACACGGTGCCAAAAAATTGATTGCGTGCACTCGTTTTCATACCCATTCTCCTTATCAACAAAAAATCATCGGCGACGCCCTGCGCCTGCGCGCTGAGCTCGCCCACAAACTGGCGGTGTACGCGCTCGATGACGCCGAAGCTGCGCACCAGCCGCATCCCCCTTTCGGTCAGCGTCGTACCACCGCCGCCCTTGCCGCCCACCAGCCGCTCCACCAGCGGCTCGCCGGCCAGCTGGTTCATGGCATCGATGGCGTCCCACGCCGCCTTGTAGCTCATGCCCATGGCCTTGGCCGCCTGGGTGATCGAGCCATGTGCGGCAATGTGCGTCAGCAACTCGATCCGGCCAGCGCCGCCCAGGTTGCGCCCGCCCACCGTCATCCACACCGAACCGCGCAGTTCGATAGGCCCGCCGTCTTGCTCCGCTTCTGAAACCATGCCGCCCTTTCAAACCAGTGCAGGAAAGTCTAACCAGCTACGCGGGTTCCACGCTCACGCCCACATCGGCGGGCGCAGCGTAATGCAGGCTGCTGGTGACCAGCGCATCCACGCCGCTGGCGGCGTAATCGGCCGCGTTGCCGACGTGGATGCCGCCTGCGGCCAGCAGCCGCAGCTGCGGGTGGCGTTCGCGCAGCGGCGGGCACCAGGCGCGCAGCTGCTCGGGCGTGGCCTTGTCGAACTGCACTACGTCCGCCCCCGCGGCTGCGGCGCGCAGGGCTTCATCGAGGCAATGGGCCTCGATCACACATTTTTTCTCGGCCAGCGCGTGCGCCACGGCGGCCAGACGCGCGGCCACGCCGTCCCAGCCGCCGAGCAGCGCGCGGTGCTGCGGGAACACCAGCACCGTCTCGCCCACGCCCAGGCGGTGCGGGAACGCGCCGCCGCTCAAGGTGGCCTTGAGCGCGATGCGCCGCAGCCCCGGCGCATGCTTGCGCGTGGTAAGCACGGCCACGCCTGGCGCGGCGGCCTGCACGGCGTGCACCATGCGCGCGCTGGCGCCGGCCACGCCACAGGCGTACTCCAGCAGGTTCTGCGCCACCTTCCAGGCGCGCAGCAGGCCCGCAGCCTCGCCCGTGGCGGCCAGCAGCACATCGCCCGCGGCCACCGGGGTGCCGCTCGCCAGCAGGCTCTCCACCCGCCCGCCGCAGTGCTGCACGATGCGCGCGGCCTCCTCGGTACAGGCGGCGACGGATGCGCCGCGGATCGTGAAGCGCATGCGCGCGGGCTTTCCGCCCACGGCGAGCAGGTGGGTGGTCAGATCGACGAGCGGCGCGTCCTCGGCAATCCAGGCGTCGATCGTGGCATGGTCGAAAAACACGGAATTCATAGCGCTCCCCAGCGGCGTAAGACAAAGAAGGCCAGCGCGGCGATGCCCGCCAGCAGCAGCGACAGCAGATTGGCGCGGGCCAGGTTGCCGTCCATGACGTGGTTGTAGATGGCCAGCGACAGCGTCTCGGTGCGCCCGGCGATGTTGCCGCCCAGCATCAGCGACAGACCCACCTCGCCCAGGCCGCGCCCGCCCGCCAACACCAGCCCCGCGGCCACGCCGCGGCGCGCCAGCGGCACGTCGATGCGCCAGAACACGCTCCAGGGCCGGTGCCCGAGCAACGCCGCCGCCTCGCGCAGGCGCGGCGGTATGCCCGCGAAGGCCGCCTGCGCCGGCTTGACCATGAGCGGCAGCCCGGCAACGAAGGCGGCGATGACCAGCCCCGTCTGCGTGAACACGATCTCGGGCCGCAGCCCGGGCGGCAGCCACTGCGTGAGCCAACCCTGGCGCCCCAGAAGCAGCAGCAGGCCATAGCCCAGCACGATGGGCGGGAACACCAGCGGCAGCGTGACCAGCGCGTCGAGCAGAGCGCGCCCCGCGAAGGGCCGGCGTGCCAGCAGCCACGCCAGCGCCGTGCCCAGCACCAGCAGCAGGCCCATGCTCCATGCCACCACGCCGAAGGTGAGCGTCAGCGGCGCGCCCGGACAGCCCAGCATTTACCCTAGATTTGGTAGTTGAACGCGCTCGCCAGTGCCGTGATCGGCGTGCCAGGCAAGGGTGAACGCTGCGGCTCCAAAGGCGCCTGCGCGCCTTTGGACAGCGTGAACGGGTACGGCCTGTGGCCGTGCCGCGCC
>JAFEER010000288.1 GCA_018240985.1 Pseudomonadota bacterium | reverse complement strand
AGCGCGTGTTCGAGATCAACCGCAACTTCCGCAACGAAGGCATCTCGGTGCGCCACAACCCCGAGTTCACGATGATGGAGTTCTACGCGGCCTACTGGAACTACCGCGACCTGATGGACTTCACCGAAGCGCTGGTGCGCGACGCCGCGCTCAAGGCCACGGGCACGCTGCAGCTGACCTACGGCGGCCGCGCCGTGGATCTGTCACAGCCCTTCCAGCGCCTGACGATACGCGAGGCCATCTACCAGTACACCGAGGCCGGTGCGCATGTGGACGATGCCGCGTGGCTGATCAGCGCCCTCAAGAAGCTGGGCATGAGCGAGGAAAAAAACCGCCTGTCCACGCGCTCGCTGGCCAGCCTGCAGGTGCTGTACTTCGAGGAGACGGTGGAGGACAAGCTCTGGCAGCCCACCTTCATCATGGAGCACCCGACCGAGATCAGCCCGCTGGCGCGCGCCAACGATGCGCGCCCTGAGGTCACCGAGCGTTTCGAGCTCTACATCACCGGGCGCGAATTCGGCAACGGATTCTCCGAACTCAACGACGCCGAAGACCAGGCCGCGCGCTTTGCCTCCCAGGTGGCAGCCAAGGACAGCGGCGACGACGAGGCCATGTTCTTCGACCAGGACTTCGTGCGCGCGCTCGAATATGGCATGCCGCCCACGGGCGGCTGCGGCATCGGCATCGACCGGCTGATGATGCTGCTCACCGACAGCCCCAGCATCCGCGACGTGATCCTGTTCCCGGCGCTGCGCCGCGAGTAGCCGCCGCCCATGCTGGAGCGCCTGAAACTAATCCTGCCGCCATGGATGCACGAATGGCTGGACGTCATCGTGCCCGGCGCGCAGATCGCGCTCATCATGTTGGCGGCGCTGCTGCTGCAGCACCTGCTGCGCCGCGTCATCCTGCGCGCCAGCGACCATTACCAGTTTCCACACGAGCTGCTGACACCCATCAATGGCGTGGTGCGCTGGCTCATCCTGGGCGGCGCAGGCCTGTTGGCGCTGGAGCGCCTGGGCGTGTCGGCGGCCGTGCTGTGGACGGCCTTCACCGGCTTTGCCACCGTGGGCGCGGTGGCCTTCTTTGCCGCGTGGAGCGTACTGTCCAACCTGTTCTGCGCGTTCCTGATCTTCACCGTGGGGCCGTTTCGCGTGGGTGACCATATCGAGCTGCTGGACACGGCAGAAAAGCCCGGCGCGCTGGGCCGGGTGGTGGACATCAACCTGCTGTACACGACGCTTGAGGACGCCACGGCGCCAGAGCCCGGGTCGCTGCTGCAGATTCCGAATGCGCTGATCTTTCAACGCGTGCTGCGCCGCTGGCCAGAGGGCGTTGCCGTGCCGCGGAGTAAACTGCGCCCTGCCTCGTCAGGCAACGCCGCCGCAGCCGGGGCAGAGTCTGCAGCAGCGCCCAAAGGTGCTAGTTTTCCCTGACGCAGAAAGCTCCTCGGCACACCAACAGCCTGTCACAATCGGCAGCGCCGTAGCAAAAAAATGACAACAGCGCCAGCCCCTGGTTTCCCTGTTGCCACCAACACGCACTCGGTAAATCATGGCGGCCTTGATCGCAGGCCCCCACAGGGGCCTGATGATTTTTCAGACCGCTTTACCCAAAGTTGGAGATCGTTTTATGAACATTCCGTTCCGCATGCACACCGTCGTTGCCGCACTGGGCCTGGCCAGCGCGGCTTTTTTTACCAGCGCGCATGCGCAGGTCAAGATCGCCATGGTCGTCCCGGCCACCGGCCCGGTCACCCAATACGGTGACATGGTCAAGGAAGGCGTGAACACCGCCGTGGAGCAGGCCAACGCCGCCGGCGGCATCAACGGCAAGAAGATCGAGCTCGTCACCGTGGACGATGCCTGCGAGCCCAAGCAGGGCCCGGTTGCCGCCAACCGCGTCATCAACGACAAGATTCACTACGTGGTGGGCCCGGTGTGCTCGGGCGCTGCCATCGCCGCTGCCCCGATCTACAACAACGAAGGCGTGGTCGTCGTGACCCCTTCGGCCACCTCGCCGGCACTGACGGAAGGCAAGAACTACAACTTCATCTTCCGCACCATCGGCCGTGACGACCAGCAAGGCCCCGCCGCCGCCAAGTTCATCGCCGAGAAGATCAAGCCCAAGAAGGTCGCCATCCTGCACGACAAGCAGTCCTATGGCCAGGGCATCGCGGCTTCGGTGCGCGACGACCTGAAGAAGGCCGGCGTCAACGTGGCGCTGTTCGAGGGCATCAACGCCGGCGACAGCGACTACTCCGCCGTCATCACCAAGCTCAAGAGCGCCGGTGTCGATTTCGTCTACTACGGCGGCTACCACCCCGAAATGGGCCTGCTGATGCGCCAGGCCGGTGAGCAGGGCCTGAAGGTCAAGATGATGGGCCCCGAGGGCGTAGGCAACCCCGAGGTCAACGCCATCGCCGGCCCCGCCGTCGAAGGCATGCTGCTGACGCTGCCGGCAGACTTCTCCACAAACCCCAAGAACGCCGCCATCGTGAAGGCCTTCAAGGACAAGAAGCGCGACGCTGGCGGCGCCTTCCAGATGACCGCCTACGCCGCCGCGCAGGTCATCATCGACAGCATCAAGGCCGTGGGCGACAACCCCGCCAAGGTGGCCGACCACATGCACAAGACCACCTTCGAGACGCCCCTGGGCGCCATCGGCTGGAACAAGAGCGGCGACCTGAAGTCCTTCGAATTCCAGATCTTCGAGTGGCACAAGGACGGCAGCAAGTCCGTCGTCAAGTAAGCCGGTAGCCACCGACACCCCGACGCCCTCCCCTGTCAGGATGCTGCCAGGAGCCCGGGCGCTCGGGGTTTTTGCTGTTTCCCCCGCAAGACTGTAACAATACCCTGCACTCACGCCGGGTGGATGCGTCGTGATTGAACGGCGCCCGTCTTTGTTCCCATCTCTTTATCGAGAGGCCCAGGATGTCTGAATTCCTGCCGCAGCTGCTACAGCAGCTCTTCAATGGCCTGTCGCTCGGAGCGATCTACGCCCTGATTGCCATCGGCTACACCATGGTGTACGGCATCATCGGCATGATCAACTTCGCGCACGGCGAGATTTACATGATCGGCGCCTACGCCGGCCTGGTCACCCTGGCTGCGATCGGCACGCAGAGCGGCCTGCCGGTGGCCGTGGTCATTGGGTTGATGCTGCTGGTGGCGGTGCTGGTCACGGGCACCTATGGCTTCGTGGTGGAACAGGTGGCCTACAAGCCGCTGCGCAACGGGCCGCGCCTGGTGGCACTGATTTCGGCCATCGGCATGTCCATCTTCCTGCAGAACTGGGTCGCCCTGGGCCAGGGTGCGCGCGACATGGCCGTGCCCGCGCTGCTGCCGGGCGCCCTGCGCTTTGGCGATGAAAACGCCTTCCAAGTCTTCGTGCCCTACACCCGCGTGCTCATCATCGCCGTGACGGTGGTGCTGATGATCGCCCTGACCCTCTACATCAAGCATTCGCGCATGGGCCGGGCGTCGCGCGCCTGCTCGCAGGACATGCACATGGCGGGCCTGCTGGGTATCGACGTCAATCGCGTGATCTCGTTCACCTTCATCCTGGGCGCGGTGCTGGCCGCGGTGGGCGGCGTGCTGATCGCCCTGGCCGTCGGCAAGCTCAATCCCTTCATCGGCTTCATCGTCGGCGTGAAGGCCTTCACGGCGGCGGTGCTGGGCGGCATCGGCTCCATTCCCGGCGCCATGCTCGGCGGCGTGCTGCTGGGCGTGGCCGAGACCTTCGCCGCCGCCTATATCTCGTCGGAATACAAGGACATCGTGGCCTTTGGCCTGCTGGTGCTGATCCTGCTGTTCCGCCCCACGGGCCTGCTCGGCAAACCTGAAGTGGAGAAAGTCTGATGAGCGCAGCGATCACCGCCTCCACCCGCCCCAGCTGGCGCCAGAACCTGGCCCACGCGCTCACGGCCACGGTGCTCACCGCCATAGTGGTCACGCCCATCTTCGGCCTGCACCTGGAACGCGCCGGCGTGCGCACCGTCGTCGCGCCACACTGGAGCAACGTGGCCTGGGCCTGCCTGCTGGTCTTCATAGCGCAGATGCTGCGCCCGCTGATTGCGGGCAGCGGCGTGCGCCTGCCCTGGCCCAAGCTGCCGGCGATACCGGCGCGCCAGCGCGGTGTCTGGATCGCCGCGGCGCTGCTGCTGGCCGTGATCTGGCCCTTCTTCGGCGGGCGCAACGCGGTCGATATCGCGACGCTGGCCATGATCTACGTGATGCTCGGCCTGGGCCTGAACGTGGTGGTGGGCTTTGCCGGCCTGCTGGATCTGGGCTTCGTCGGCTTCTACGCCGTGGGCGCCTACACCTACGCGCTGCTGTTCCACTGGGCCGGCTGGAGCTTCTGGCAGGCGCTGCCGCTGGCCGGCTGCGCCTCGGCGCTGTTCGGCCTGGTGCTGGGGTTCCCGGTGCTGCGCCTGCGCGGCGACTACCTGGCCATCGTGACGCTGGGCTTTGGCGAGATCATCCGCCTGCTGCTGACCAACATGACCGGCTTCACGGGCGGGCCGGACGGCATCTCCAGCATCCCCAAACCCACCGTGTTCGGCCTGGAAATGGCACGCAACCCTTCGGTGGAGGGGGCCACCACCTTCCACCAGTTCTTTGGGCTGGAGTTCAACTCCATGCACATGGTGATCTTTCTGTACCTGATGGCGCTGCTGCTGGCCATGGTCACGCTGTTCATCAGCAACCGGCTGATCCGCATGCCCATCGGCCGCGCCTGGGAGGCGCTGCGCGAGGACGAGATCGCCTGCCGCTCGCTGGGCCTGAACCCGACGAAGATCAAGCTCTCGGCCTTCACGCTGGGCGCCATGTTCGCGGGCTTTGGCGGCGCCTTCTTCGCCGCGCGCCAAGGCATCGTGAACCCCGAGTCGTTCACCTTCATCGAGTCGGCATTGATTCTGGCCATCGTGGTGCTGGGCGGCATGGGCTCGCAGCTGGGGGTGATATTGGCAGCCATCTTGCTCACCGTGCTGCCCGAATTTGCACGCGAGTTTGCCGAGTACCGCATGCTGATCTTCGGCCTGGTGATGATTCTGATGATGATCTGGCGCCCGCAAGGCCTGCTGCCCATGCAGCGCCACCAGGTGGAGGTGAAGTGATGGCCGGCAGCACCAACAACAGCTTTCTGCAGGTCGAGGGCCTGAGCATGCGCTTTGGCGGCCTGCTGGCCGTCGATGGCATCGCCTTCGACGTCAAGGAGCGCGAGATCTTCGCCATCATCGGCCCCAACGGCGCCGGCAAGACCACGGTGTTCAACTGCATCAGCGGCTTCTACCGCCCCACCACGGGCAACATCCGCCTGCAGGGGCAGGACATCGCCGGCCAGGGCAGCCACAACGTGGCCTTGCACGGCCTGGTGCGCACCTTCCAGAACGTGCGCCTGTTCAAGCACATGACGGTGCTGGAAAACCTGCTGGTGGCCCAGCACCGCCACCTGTCCACCAACCTGCTCACGGGCCTGTTCAAGACGCGCGGCTACCGCGAGAGCGAGCAAAAGGCGCTCGATAACGCCCTGTTCTGGCTCGACTACATGGGCCTGCGCGAATTCATCAACCGCGAGGCCGGCAACCTGGCCTACGGCCACCAGCGGCGCCTGGAGATCGCGCGCTGCATGGTCACCAAGCCGCGCGTGCTCATGCTCGACGAGCCGGCCGCCGGCCTGAACCCGCAGGAGAAGAAAGACTTGCAGGGCCTGATTGAAAAGCTGCGCCAGGAATACGGCGTGGCGGTGCTGCTGATCGAGCACGACATGAGCCTGGTGATGGGCGTGTCCGAGCGCATCCTGGTGATGGAATACGGCCGCCCGATCGCCCTCGGCACGCCCAACGCCATCCAGCGGGACGAGCGCGTGATCAAGGCCTATCTGGGAGAAGAATGATGCAAGCGATGCTGGAACTCAAGGGCATCAGCACCCACTACGGAGCCATTTGCGCCGTCAACAACGTGAGCCTGCATGTGAACCAGGGCGAGATCGTCTCGCTCATCGGTTCCAACGGCGCCGGCAAGACCTCGCTCCTGATGACGCTGTGCGGCAACCCGCGCGCCAGCGGCGGCCAGGTGCTGTACGAGGGCGAGGACATCACCAACGCCCCCTCGCACCTCATCATGCGCAAGGGCATTGCGATCTCGCCCGAAGGGCGGCGCATCTTCCCGGCACTCACCGTCGTGGAGAACCTGCAGATGGGCGGCTTCTTCCAGACCAAGGAGGCGATTGCCGAGGGCATGGAATACGCCTTCAAGCTGTTTCCGCGCCTCAAGGATCGCGCCAGCCAGCGCGCCGGCACCATGAGCGGCGGCGAGCAGCAGATGCTGGCCATAGCCCGCGCGCTGATGAGCAAGCCGCGCCTGCTGCTGCTCGACGAGCCCACGCTGGGCCTGGCGCCGCTCATCATTGCGCAGATCTTCGAGATCATCCAGGCCATCCGCGCCCAGGGCGTGACCGTGTTCCTGGTGGAGCAGAACGCCAACCGCGCGCTGTCGATTGCCGACCGCGGCTATGTGCTGGAGACCGGCCGCCTGGTGCTGGAGGACACGGGCGCAAACCTGCTCGTCAACCCCGACGTGCGCAAGGCCTATCTGGGGCATTGATCGCCCAGCGCCAAAGGAAAAAAAGGGCGCGTATCTGGCACGCGCCCTTTTGCATTGCGGCCGGGCAACCCGGCAACGGTAATGGCTTAGCCGCCGCAGGCACCGCCCGAGCAGCAGGAATCCTCGCCATGGTGCTTGGACGCCTGCTGCTTGCCGATCTGCACGCGCCACAAGTCTGGGCCCTGCTGCAGGTAAGTCCAGGCCACCTGGCCGGGTGTGCGGCCTTCGAGCTGCATGTGCAGCGGCACGGGGTTGTGATCGTTCACGATCACAAACGCCTCGCCCACCTGCAGGGCATCGAAACGGTTGAAGAGCTGCGCGTGGCGCTCATACGGCGGAATGGTGCGCACGTCGATTTCGGCAACGGTGGTGTTCATGGTTCAGGCTTTCAAATACAAGGGACAGGAAAAGAAAAGAAAAGAGGGAGGCGGCTCAACCATCCTTGCCATCGAGGCGGGATTGCGTGAGCCAGGGGGTGTAGATCACCAGATAGATGGCAAAGCCCACGGCCCACAGGCAGGCTGCGGCTTCCACGGCAAACGAATACCAGGCCGGGTGAACCGCAGGCACCAATACGCGCGCCACGGCGGCCAGCAGCACCAGGGCATAGGCCGCCACCTCGCCGCGCGAGGCCAGCAGGGGCCGCCCGGTATGGCCACGCGCCGTGCGGGTGATCATGCCGATGATGAGCCCGCCGATCACGCCCACGGCAAACGCGTGCACGGCCAGCGACAGCGCCACTTGCCCCCATTGCGCCAGCGCCAGCAGCGCAAAGCCGATCGGCATCCAGGCATAGGACGCATGCAGCACCCACAGAATCGGACGCTTGGCCGTCACCTGCGGATGCCATTGCCACAGCCGCGCGGCATGCAGCACGGCGGCCAGCAGGGCCAGCACACCCACCAGCGGCGCGGGCGCGCCCAGCACCCACAGGGCCAGCGTGACCGCGGTCACGGCCAGCAGCGTGAGTTCAAACTTGCGCGAGACGTTGATCACCAGGCCCGGCGTGACGTTCTTGGTGAACATGGGCACTACGCGCCCCGTCATCACGCACACCACCATGATGATGAGGGCCAGCTGTGCGTACAGCGCCGCCACCGCCGGCACCGCAATGGCGCCCAGCACCGACAGGTGGAACACCAGATTCGCCACCGCCATCAGCATGAGCAGTGACACCAGCGGAATATTGCGCTTGTTGCCGGCCTTGATCAGCACGCGCAGCAGCACCAGTGCCACGGCGGGCAGCAGCGCCATGTCCAGCCCCATGAACACCGGGTAAGGCGCGCCCAGCGCCGCGATGCGTGCCGCCAGCCACAGCAGCGCCAGCGTGCCCAGCAGCGGCCCGCGCGCCGTCTCCAGCCCCGTCCAGGCCTTCACGGCCGTGAGCAGAAAGCCGGCAACGACGCCGGCGGCAAAGCCGAACAGCATCTCGTGCCCATGCCACAAGAGCGGCGCAAGATCGAGCTTGAGCTCGAAGTAACCCAGGAACGCCGCTGCCCACACCGGCACCGACAGACAGGCCAGCAGCGCCGCCCCCAGATAAAACGGCCGGAAGCCCAGGCGCAGCAAAGGCCACCCCGGGAGGGTGACGGCCGGCTGCGATTTGTCAGAGATTTGGTGGAGCTGCATCATGAAACCGGAAGGAGTGGAGTGAACCAGGGCGACAACCACTTATAAGTTTCATTTTACATGAATCTTTTAAACATCCCAAGCTCCCTCGTTCGGCGCTCGAACACGCTGACCCGGCAAGCCAACCAATGGCGCTTTTGCTGGTGCATGGTTGCCAGGCGGGGCCGTTCCGGTATACATTCCAACTACATACCGACCAGTCGGTAGTTAACGCACTTGCTACAGGAGAAATGAACATGTCCTTTGATCTACGCGGCAAAAAGGGGCTGGTCGTCGGCATCGCCAACGAGCACAGCATTG
>JAFEER010000287.1 GCA_018240985.1 Pseudomonadota bacterium | reverse complement strand
GATTTTCGCATCGGCGAGCATGTGCGCTGGAATTCCGAGGCCGGTTTCGTCACCGGCCGCATCATTGCCGTGCACACCAGCGATTTCGACTACAAGGGCCACCGGCAGGGCGCCACGCCGGAAGACCCGCAGTACGAAAGCCGCAGTGACAAGACGGATCACATTGCGGCGCACCGGGGTGCGGTGCTGCAGCGCATCACATGAAGCCGACCTTCTACACCGTCGGCCATTCCAACCACAGCCTGCCCGATTTTCTGGCGCTGCTGGCGCCGGTGGGTGTCGAATGCCTGGTCGATATCCGCAAATTGGCCGGCTCGCGCGCCCAGCCGCAGTTCAACGCCGACACACTGGCTGCGGCGCTGGCGCTGCAGGGTTTGGACTATGTGCATCTGACGGCCCTTGCCGGTTTGCGCGGACGCACACCGGGCATGGATGCCGAGCGCAACGGCTGGTGGGACAACGCCAGCTTTCACCGCTATGCCGACTATGCCTGCACCCCCGCCTTTGCCGCGGGTTTGCAGGAGTTGCTGGCCCTCGGAGAGCACAAGCGCTGCGCCCTGATGTGCGCCGAGGCAGTGTGGTGGCGCTGCCACCGGCGCATCGTCACCGATCACCTGCTCGCACGCGGCTGCCAGGTACTGCACATCATGGGGCTAGGCAAGGTCGAGGCCGCCCGTTTGAGCAGCGGGGCCGTGGTGGGGGAGGGTGGGGTGGTGACTTACCCGGTGGCTTGATTGCCTTCTGCACGTGCATTCGTTGTGGCTTCGGCGCGCGGCCTGTGGCCGCTTCACATCCGCTGCGCGGATATGAGCCTGCGCCGGAATCGAATGCCTGCGCTGCGCGCAGCCGGTTGGCTTACGCCACCCGGCCGAGCAGAAGGTACTCCATGAGTGCCTTCTGCACGTGCATTCGATTCTCTGCCTCGTCCCAGACGACGGATTGGGGGCCGTCGATGACGTCGGCCATCACCTCTTCGCCGCGGTGCGCGGGCAGGCAGTGCATGAACAGGGCGTCAGGTTTGGCAGCGGCCATCATCTCGGTGTCCACGCACCAGTCGGCAAAGGCCTTGCGGCGGGCCTCGTTCTCGGCCTCGTAGCCCATGCTGGTCCAGACGTCGGTGGTGACCAGGTCGGCGCCGCGGCAGGCGTCCATCGGGTTGCTAAAAATTTTGTAGCAACCGGCGCGCGGCTGGCGGCCGCCAAAGGCCAATTTTTCATCCACCTCGTAGCCGCCGGGCGTGCTCAGGTGCACGGTGAAGCCCAGCAGGTCGGCCGCTTGCAGCCAGGTGTTGGCCATGTTGTTGCCGTCGCCCACCCAGGCCACTACCTTGCCGGCGATGCTGCCGCGGTGTTCGATGAAGGTGAAGATGTCCGCCAGGATCTGGCAGGGGTGGAACTCGTTCGTCAGGCCGTTGATGACCGGCACGCGCGAATACTCGGCAAAGCGCGCGATCTTCTCGTGGCCGAAAGTGCGGATCATCACCAGATCCGTCATGCGGCTGATGACGCGCGCGCTGTCCTCGATCGGCTCGGCGCGGCCCAGCTGGCTGTCGCCGGTGGTCAGGTGCACCACGCTGCCGCCGAGCTGGTACATGCCGGCCTCGAAGCTCACGCGTGTGCGTGTACTGGCCTTCTCGAAGATCATGGCCAGGGTGCGGTCGGCCAGCGGGTGGTATTTCTCGTAGCTCTTGAACTTGCCCTTGATGATGGCGGCGCGCGAGAACAGGTAGTTGTATTCGTCGGCGCTGAAGTCGGCGAATTGCAGGTAGTGCTTCATAAAGCGGCTTTCATTCGGCCAGGAAGGCCTGCACCAGGGGTTTGAGCCGGGCGACGATCTCGTCGGCCTCGGCCCGCGTGAGGATCAGCGCGGGCACCAGGCGGATCACCCGGTTGGCCGTCACCGACAGCAGCAGGCCGGCCTCGGCCGCGCGGTCGATCAGCACGCCGCAGGGGCGATCCAGCTCCACGCCGATGATCAGGCCCTGGCCGCGCACCTCGACCACGCCGGCGATGCCTCCCAGCGCCTGCTGCAGCGCGGCCTTCAGGTGCGCGCCCACCTCGGTGGCGTTTTGCAGCAGCCGGTCTTCTTCCATGATGCGTATGGTCTCGACGCCGGCGCGCATGGCCAGCGGGTTGCCGCCAAAGGTGGTGCCATGGTTGCCGGGCTTGAACACCTCGGCCGCGGCGCCGCGCGCCAGCACGGCGCCCACGGGCACGCCCGAGCTCAGGCCCTTGGCCAGGGTCATCACGTCGGGCACGATGCCGGCCCACTGGTGCGCAAACCACTTGCCGGTGCGGCCCATGCCGGACTGCACCTCGTCGAGCATGAGCAGCCAGCCATTGGCATCGCACAGCTTGCGCACCTGCTGCAAGTATTCGGCCCGCATGGGGTGCAGGCCGCCTTCGCCCTGGATCGGCTCCATCAGCACGGCAACGATGTTGGGGTTGCCCTCGGTGGCCTCCTGCAGTGCCTCGAAATCGTTGGGCGCCACGCGCAAGAAGCCTTCGAGCAGCGGGCCGAAGCCGTTGCGCACCTTGGGGTTGCCGGTGGCCGTCATGGTGGCGATGGAGCGGCCATGGAAGGCATGGTCATAGACCACGATGACGGGCTTCTCGATGCCCTTGTCCACGCCGTACTTGCGCGCGATCTTGATGGCGGCCTCGTTGGCCTCCAGCCCCGTGCTGCAGAAGAACGCGTTGGTCATGTGGGCGCGCGCTGTCAGCAGTTGCGCCAGCTGCTCCTGCCCAGGCACATGGTAGTAGTTGGAGGTGTGGATCAGCTTGGTGAGCTGCTCCTGCAGCGCGGGCACCAGCTTTGGGTGGTTGTGCCCCAGCGTGTTCACGGCAATGCCTCCCAGGCCGTCGAGGTACTGCTTGCCGTTCACGTCCCACACGCGCACGCCCTGGCCGCGCTCGAGCGCGATGGGCACGCGGCCATAGGTGTTCATCACGTGGGGCGAGGCAGCCTCGATAAAAGCGGACATGCGGACTTCTCCTGGCAAGAAAGAGCGGAACACTCACTGGCCCCGAGGGGCAAAAGGGGGAAGGCCAGATTCTAGGGGCAGCCTCTGCGCAGATCGTTGATGAATGTGCATCACACTCATGCTTGCGCGCAGGCCACCTGGGTCTGGATGATCTGGGCCTTGTGGGGTCAGCTCTTATATAAGAGTTAGAATCGATGCCACGCGAGCACACAAGGCACGCGCTCCCTTCACGACCCGAACCCGATGGTTGCTCCCACCTCCAAAGAAGTCTTCATCCAAGGCATTACCCATGAAGGGAGAACCTTCCGGCCCAGCGACTGGGCCGAGCGTCTGGCCGGGGTCATGAGCCAGTTCCGCCCCGGCGGCGCCCGGCCCGGCAGCCACCTGAACTATTCGCCCTGGTGCATCCCCACCAGCATGAACGGCGTGAAATGCGTGGTCGTCAATCGTGAGCTGCAGGCCTTCGAGCCCATGGCCTGGGACTTCGTGCTCAACTTTGCCAAGGACAACAATCTGCAGATCGCCGAGGCTTGCCTGCTGCCGGATGCGCCAGCCTGAAACGGCGGCTCAATATTTCAGGCACAAAAAAACCGCCATTTGGCGGTTTTTTTGCTTTGCTGACAGCGCACCCGTTACAAACGGCGGGTGGCTTGCCACCCGGGCGGTTTGCCTGAGAGGGTCAGGCGGCCAGGGCCAAGGTCTTCACCTTGGCGGACAGGCGGCTCTTGTCGCGAGCGGCCTTGTTCTTGTGGAAGATGCCCTTGTCGGCAATGGTGTCGAGCACGGACTGCGCCTTGGCGAACAGCTCGGTGGCCTTGGTCTTGTCGCCGGCCAGCACGGCCTTCTCGACGTTCTTGACGGCGGTGCGGTACTTCGAGCGCAGCGACGTGTTGGCTGCGTTCAGCTTGACGCCCTGGCGGGCGCGCTTGCGGCCCGACGCCAGGCGCGGGTTCTTTTTCTTTGGCTTGGTAGATGCCATGGTAAGTGTTCCTTGTGTCTGAGGATGATGTCAGCAAAGCCGGCCATTATAGCTTGTGCACCATATTCCGGCCAGAAGCTCGTCAAACGCATACACTTGGCGCCCGTGTCTCTGCTCAAAGCCGCCTCCATCGTATCCCTGCTGACCCTGGCCTCGCGCGTGACCGGGTTGGTGCGCGATCTGCTCATGGCCTCGATCTTCGGGGCGAATGTCCTGACCGATGCGTTCAACGTCGCGTTTCGCATTCCCAACCTGTTTCGGCGCCTGTTTGCCGAGGGCGCCTTCAGCCAGGCCTTCGTGCCGGTGCTGGCGGCGCACAAGACCCAGCATGGCCAGGAATCCACGCGCCAGTTGGTAGACGCCGTGGCCACGGTCTTGTTCTGGATTCTGCTGCTCACCTGTGCGGCGGGCGTGCTGGGCGCAACGGGGCTGGTGTGGCTGCTGGCCAGCGGCCTGCGCCAGACCGCCGAGGGGTTCGATGCCGCCGTGTTCATGACGCGCTGGATGTTTCCCTACATCGGCTTCATGTCGCTGGTGGCCTTGTCGGCTGGCGTGCTCAATACCTGGAGGCACTTTGCCGTGCCGGCGGCCACGCCGGTGCTGCTCAACCTGTGCATGATCGCCGCTGCCTGGCTGGGCGCGCCACAACTGGCGGCGCGCGGCATCGAGCCCATCTACGCCATGGTGGGCGGCGTGATGGCCGGCGGTGTGCTGCAGCTGGCGGTGCAGCTGCCGGTGCTGTATCGGCTGGGGCTGTTGCCGCGCATCGGCCTGAGTTGGGCCGGCGTGCATGCGGCCTGGCAGGATGCCGGCGTGCGCCGCATCCTCGCACTGATGGCACCGGCGCTGCTGGGGGTCGGCGTGGCGCAGATCTCGCTCATGATCAATACCCAGATTGCCTCCTACCTGACGCCCGGCAGCGTGACCTGGCTGTTCTATGCCGACCGGCTGATGGAGTTCCCCACCGCCTTGCTGGGCGTGGCCCTGGGCGTGGTGCTCACGCCGCAGCTGGCGGCGGCCCGGGCCGCGGGGGATGGCGAGCGGTACTCCAGCATGCTGGACTGGGGCCTGCGCATCGTGGTGCTGTTCGCCGTGCCCTGCGCCGTGGGCCTGCTGACCTTTGCCACGCCCCTGGTGGCCACGCTGTTTCACCATGGCGCGCTGCAGGACAGCGATGTCGGGCAGATTGCCGTGGCGCTGGCCGGCTACGGCGTGGGCCTGCTGGGGCTGGTGGCGATCAAGGTGCTGGCGCCGGGCTACTACGCCAGCCAGGACATCCGCACGCCGGTGCGCATCGCCATCGTGGTGCTGGTGGCGACGCAGCTCATGAATGCAGCGCTGGTGCCGCTGCTGGCGCATGCGGGCCTGGCGTTGTCGATCGGACTGGGGGCGATCGTCAACGCGCTCTGGCTGCTCACGGGCCTGCTGCGCCGTGGCAGCTTTCGCCCAAAGCCGGGCTGGGGCCGCCTGGGGCTGCAGGTGACGGCAGCCAGTGCCTTGCTGGCCGTGTTCCTGGCCTGGGGCTCGCTGCATTTCGACTGGCTGGCGCTGCGCGCCCACAGCGTGGAGCGTGCCGGCCTGCTGGCGCTGCTGCTGTGCGCTGCGGCGCTGCTGTACTTTGGCGCGCTGTGGGCCTGCGGGCTCAAGCCGCGCGAGCTCTTGCGCCGTTAGCCATGACATCGACCTATCCCGTGCCGACACCGCTGGAGTACTTTGCCGCACTGGTGCAGGCGGGGCCGGGCGATGCCATTGCGCTGCTGGAGGCCGCAGCCTGCATTGCGCATGACGACTACCCCGATCTGGACGTGCAGCAGCTGCTCGACGATATGGATCGGCTGCAGGCGCGCCTGGCGCGGCGCATTCCAGAGGGCGCCGAGCCGTTGCAGCGCCTGAATGCCTTGAACCGTTTCTTTTACGGCGAGCTCGGCTTTGGCGCCAACCTGAACGACTACTACGCGCCCGACAACAGCTATCCGCATGTGGTGCTGCGCACGCGGCGCGGCATTCCGATCTCGCTGGCGCTGCTGTGGCTGGAACTGGCCCAGGGCGTGGGGCTGGACGCGCATGGCATATCGTTTCCCGGCCATTTTTTGGTCAAGGTGCTGCTGCCGGGCGGTCAGGCGGTGCTCGACCCGGTGACCGGCCATGCCCTGTCGCGCGAGGCGTTGAGCGAGCGCCTGGAGCCGTTTCGCCAGCGCCAGGGTGCCGTGCAGGAGGAGGTGCCCATGGGCCTGTTCCTGCAGGCCGCCAGCGCGCGCGACATGCTGGCACGCATGCTGCGCAACCTCAAGGAAATTCACCGCATGCGGCAGGATTGGCGGCGCCTGGTGGCCGTGCAAGACCGGCTCATCACGCTGCTGCCCGACGCCTGGGATGAGTGGCGCGACCGTGGCCTGGCCTATGCGGCGCTGGGGCAGCCACCGCAGGCCCTGAGCGATCTCGAAACCTATCTGGCACAGGCCCCCGAAGCGGGCGACGCACAGGAGGTAGAGCTGCACATCAAGGCGCTGCGCGGACGCTGAAAAAACGGCAACGCCCGCCACGAGGGCGGGCGCGTGCAACCTGAGCGCGGGGTGCTGATTAAGAAGTTGCCTTCACGGCCAGCACCGGGCATTCCACGTTGAGCAGGATCTCCTGCGCCATGCTGCCCAGCAGCAGCTTGCCCACCGCAGAGCGCTTGCGCAGGCCGATCACCAGCACCGACACCTGCAGCGCCGAGACCAGTTCTTCGATCTCGTCGATGGCGCTTTTGCCGCGCACGAACTGGCGGAACTCGGCCGTGATGGGCAACGCCTGCAGGCGCTCCTCCACGCGTTCCACTTCGTAACCGTTGACGATGCTGGGGTCGTCCTGGCGTCCGCCGGGGCCGGCGTTGATGACGACCAGGCGCTCGTTGCGGCGGGTCGCGATTTCAATTCCCTTGTCTAGCGCGGCCCGGCCTTCTGGGCGAGGAACGTAGGCGACGAGAATGGTCATGAGGGTGTCTCCCTTGAGGTGAGTCAAAAAACAGCAGGCGATCAAACGCCAGCCAGCAGAATAGCCCAACGCCAGCCGCTTGGCGATGGCTTGACCGCCATGGTGCGGTGAGAAATATGGGCCGAACCATGGTCATATCAAGTGCCCGGCCTTCAGCTCTTTCTTCAGGTAGGCATAGAACAACGGTGCTGCAACCAGCCCGGCGGGGCCGAACACGGCCTCGGCCACGAACATCACCGTGAGCAGCTCCCAGACGCCGATATGCGTGCGCCGGCCCACCACCTTGGCGTTGATCACATATTCCGCCTTGTGGATCAGGATCAGGAACGCCAGGCAGGCCGCTGCGGCCACGGGTGATACCGACAGCCCCACCAGCGTGAGCACGGCATTGCACAGCAGGTTGCCCACGATGGGCACCAGCCCGGCCAGAAAGGTGAGCGTGATGAGCGCCGGCGTGTAGGGCAGGCGCAGATCCCACAGCGGCAACACGAGCAACAGGAACACCGCCGTGAGTAGGGTATTGAAGGAGGCGATCCAGAACTGCGCCGCCACGATCTGGCGAAACGCCTCGCCCATGCGCGTGACGCGCAGCACCAGCTGCTGCGTGAGTGGCCCGCGCGCGCCGCTCAGGGTGCGCACGGCAGCCAGCGCACCGATCAGCAGCCCGACATAGGCATACAGCAGACCCGTGAGCCAGGCGCGCCCGGCCATGGCCAGGGTGCCGGCCTTGGCCGCCAGATACGAGGCGATGACGCGCTGCACCTCGTCCGTACCCGCGGGCAGCTGGGCGGCGATGTCGGGGGGGAGCTTCTGGCGCAGCTCCAGCACGGTGCGCGCCAGGTAGTCCAGCAGCTCGCGGTATTGCTGCGGCGCATCGACGATGTAGGTGCGCGAATGCGACAGCGCCAGGGCAACCAACAACAGCGGCGACAACATCACCAGTGCCGCGGCCAGACTCTGGCCGCTGTAGGAGTAGCCGCGCCCGCCCGGAGCCATGCGGCGCAGCCGTACCAGGCGCGGCGCCAGCCAGCGCGTGAGCAAAAAGCCCAGGCATACGCACAGCAGGCCAGGCAGCAGGCCTTGCCACATGACGAGCAGCAAGGTGGCGGCCACCAGCAGATAGCTGGCAACGGAGACGCCACGCGTGGCATGCGCATGCGCGGCCCTGGATGTCGAGAAGGCTTCGGGTGCGCCTTGGGGCGCCTGTCCCGATGACATGGCGGTCAACTAGTGGTATCAGGCCACGATCACGGCCGCGCCGGTGCCGCGCGCGGCAATGGCGCCGATGCGGTACACCGTCTCGCCCAGCGTGCGCAGCGTGGCGGCCGTGGCTTCGGCCGCCTCGGCCGGCACGATGACGACCATGCCGATACCGTTGTTGAAGGTGCGGTTCATTTCCAGATCGTCAATGCCGGCGGTCTGCTGCAGCCAGGCGAAGAGTTCCGTCTGCGGCCAGCTGCCGGCCTGCAGATGCGCGGCCAGGCCTTCAGGCAGCACGCGCGGAATGTTCTCCAGCAGGCCGCCGCCGGTGATGTGCGACAGGGCCTTGATGCCGCCGGGCGAGGCGGCATCCGCCGTATGCGGGTGCTGCGCCAGGGCGGCGAGCATGTTCTTCACGTACAGGCGGGTGGGTTCCATGATCGCGGCCTTGAAGGGCTTGCCGTCGAGCTGTGCGGGAAGGGTGCCGTTGGCACTGGCGCGCTCGATGCACTTGCGCACCAGCGAAAAACCGTTGGAATGCACGCCGCTGGAGGCCAGGCCCAGCACCACGTCGCCCACGGCCACGTTCTGGCCGGTGAGGATTTTGGATTTTTCCACCGCGCCCACGGCAAAGCCGGCCAGGTCGTATTCGCCCGCCGGGTACATGCCGGGCATCTCGGCCGTCTCGCCGCCTATCAGCGCGCAGCCGGACAGCTCGCAACCCTTGGCAATGCCGCCGACCACGGCCGCGGCCGTGTCCACGTCCAGCTTGCCGCAGGCGAAGTAATCGAGGAAGAACAGCGGCTCTGCGCCCTGCACCAGCACGTCGTTCACGCTCATGGCCACCAGGTCGATGCCCACGGTGTCGTGCATGTTCCATTCAAACGCCAGCTTGAGCTTGGTGCCCACGCCGTCGGTGCCCGAGACCAGCACCGGCTCCTTGTAGCGTTTGGGCACCTCGAACAGGGCGCCAAAGCCGCCGATGCCGGCCATCACGCCCTCGCGCATCGTCTTTTTGGCCAGCGGCTTGATGCGCTCGACCAGCGCGTCACCGGCGTCGATGTCAACGCCGGCGTCTTTGTACGAGATGGGGGTGGAGGAGGTGGATGAGCTCATGAATAGTGCGGGCTTGGCCTGGCCGGTTCGGCAAAAACAATGGATTTTAAAGGGGGCGCGCCCTGGCACCGGGCAATGCCCATGCGCCTGAGAAAAAAGCCCCGCCATATGGGCGGGGCTCCGATGCCAAGGCCAAAGAGGGTCAGAGCGAGCCGTCACCCAGCACGATGCCCTCGCGCCGGGGGTCGGCGCCGCCCTGAAGTTGGGGCTTGCCGTCCCGGGTCACGCGCATGATGGTGGTCACGCCGCTCGACTGGGCGCTGGTATTGACCGTATGGCCCTTGGCCTTGAGTCCATTGACCAGCGCCGTCAGATCCAGCGTGGTGTTGGAGCCATCCACGCCGGTAGTCGGGCTGTTGGCCGCGCCAAAATTGACCAGGGACGTAGCTTGCTGCGCGTCCAGCCCCCAGTCGAGTGCGCCCACCAGTGTCTTCATCACGTACTGGATGATGGCGCCGCCGCCTGGCGAGCCCGTGGCCATGACGAAGTCGCCGGGGGCGTTGCCCTTGAACACCAGCGTGGGCGCCATGGTGCTGCGTGGACGCTTGCCGGGGGCGACGCGGTTGGCCACCAACTGGCCATTGCCGTCCACCGGGCTGGCGGCGAAGTCGGTCAGTTGGTTGGTCAGCAAAAATCCCTCCACCATGTGGAACGAACCCATGCTCGATTCCACCGTGGTCGTCATTGACACCGCGTTGCCATAGGCGTCCACCACCGAGAGATGCGTCGTCCCATGCTCCACGGTCTTGTCCACGCCCTGTGGCACCGGGCCGAAGTCGCCGGGTGCCGCCGTGCCCATGCTCTTGTCCAGATTGATCAGGCCGGCGCGTTGCTTGAGGTAGTCGGGGCTGAGCAGCGAGGCCAGGCCCTGGGCCGGCAGCGGCACGAAGTCGGTGTCGGCCACGTATTTGTCGCGGTCGGCGTAGGCCAAGCGTTCGGCCTCCGAGACCAGGTGCACGCCCATCACGCTGGGTATGCCGCCCTCGTTGCTCGGGTTGCTGGGGCCGTACTGCGCCAGGTTGAACTGGCCCAGGATGCCCAGCGATTGCGCAATCGCAATACCGCCCGAGGAGGGCGGAGACATGGTGCACACATGGTAGCTGCTGCGATAGTTGGTGCAGACGGCGTCGCGCTTCTTGGCCTTGTAGCCAGACAGGTCGGCCAGCGTCATCAGGCTGGGCGTGATGGGCGTCCTGGCGGCATCGTCGCCCACGGACTGCGCCGCCTTGGCTACGATGGCCTGGGCAATGTCGCCGGTGTAGAGCGCGTCCGCACCCTGCGTGGCCAGGGCCTTGAGCGTCTTGGCGTAGGGCAGGTTGGTCATGGTCTCGCCGGTGACGCGTGGCGTGCCGTCGGCATGGAAGTAGGTGGCCATGGCGTTGGCGTCCAGCGCCAGACTGCTGGCGTTGCTGGCAATGGCCGCGCCCAGGCGGCCGGGAATCTGGAAGCCGTCGGTGGAGAGCTTGATGCCGTAGTCGAACAGATTGCCCCAGGCCAGCATGCCATGCTCCCGGTGCGCCAGGTCAAGCATGCGCATCACGCCCGGCACGCCGATGGAGCGGCCGCTGCGGCGCGCGTTTGGCACGGGTGCGGGCGAGCTGGCGTTGCCCTGATCCTGGCGCGCCAGGTAATAGTTGGTGGCCGCGGCGGGGGCGGTTTCGCGTCCGTCATAGGCCGTGACCTGCTTGGTTCTTGCGTCGTAGTACACCATGAAGGCGCTGCCGGCGATGGTGCTTGACTGCGGCTCCACCAGGCCCAGCACGGCCTGCATGGCAATGGCTGCATCCACGGCCGAGCCGCCGGCCTTGAGGATGTCGCAGCCGGCCTTGGATGCGAGCGGCGTATTGGCCACGGCCATGTACTTGTTGGAATACTTGGCCGTCAGGCCCAGGCGGTAGCCCGAGGCCGGCTCTGGCGCCGCGGGATCGCCGCCGACGCCCGAGCCGACGACCACGGGCGCGCCGCTGCTGCCGCGCACGGTGCAACTATTGAGGTCGTTATCGACGATCAGGTGATTGCCGTCGCCGCCGCAACCGGCGAGTAGCGCTGCCGCTGTCAGCGGCGCCAGGATCCAAAGAGTCTTCTTGCGCATATTGCATCCTCCTGGTATGCGTGAGCCGGATTCCTGCGCTGCAGCGGGCGCCGCAGTCCAGGGGCTCAGGTTGAGTCGTGGGCTTGGCCGGGGACGGCCCGCCAAAGCTTAGTGACGCTTGTCAGCAGCTTGGCTGGTGCAAACCCTTGGATTGCCATGCTCGAAGCACCTGGTTACTTCTGGATCGAGCGCATGGTCTGCTGCCCCGCGGCTGCATTGCCGGTGGCGACTGTCTAAAATTACCTGTTTTGCCATCCGCCGCGGTCGGGCTGGGTTGGCACGTTTTTCACGGCCACCGGTCATGTTCTTCTTCCTGCCAATGCCCCTATCCACCGTGCCTGCCTTCGAGCGGGCGCCGGCATCCGCCCCATGAAGCAATTGGCGCTCGACATCGGCCTGGCCATCGGCCCGACGCTGGACAACTTCCACCCCGGGCCCAACACCCAGGCCCTGCAGCACCTGCGCCTGGCCGTCGGCGATGGCGCCGCGCCGCGCTCGCCCGTGCCCACCTATCTGTGGGGTGAGGCGGGCACCGGCAAGACGCATCTGCTCAAGGCCACCTACGAGGCCCTGCGCGGCCAGGGCGCCAGCGTGGGCTGGCTCGACCCCACGGTCGCCTTGCCCACGGTCTTCGACGAGCGCTGGAGCGCCGTGCTGCTCGACGATGTGCAGCTCTACACCACGGCGCAGCAGGCGGCTGCCTTCAACTGGTTCGTCAACGCCATCAACCCCACGGCGGGCGCGCCGCGCTGGGTGCTGGCCGCGGGCAGCCTGCCGCCGGCCGATCTGGCGCTGCGCGACGATCTGCGCACGCGCCTGGGCTGGGGCCATGTGTTTCAGCTGCAGCTGCTGGACGAGGCCGAGCGTCGCGCCGTGCTGCGCCAGCAGGCGGGCGAGCGCGGCATCGTGCTGGCCGACGAGGTGGTGGACTACATGCTCAGCCGCTTCTCGCGCGACCTGGGGCACCTCACCCAGCTGCTGGAGCGGCTCGACAGCTTTGCCCTGCGCACCCAGCGCGCCGTGACCATTCCACTGCTCAAAACCATGCTGGAGGCCGAATGACCGGCCTGCAGCCCCACTGGAAAAACCATGCCTTCTGACCATTCGGCGCAGCGCCTGCGGCTCGCGCTGTTCGATCTCGACCACACCCTGCTGCCGCTCGACTCGGACTACGAGTGGGGCGAGTTCACCTCGCGCATCGGCTGGACGGATCCGGTGGAATTCAGCCGGCGCAACCAGGCCTTCTACGACGACTATGTGGCCGGGCGCTTGGACGTGCATGACTACGTGCGCTTTGCCACCGAGGCCGTGCGCCTGCGCGGCGCCGCTGCCGCGGCCGAGGCGCACGCGCAGTTCATGCGCGACGTGATTGGCCCGGCGATCCACGACCAGGCGCGCGCCCTGCTGCAAAGGCACGTGGATGCGGGCGACCAGGTGCTCATCATCACCGCGACCAATGAATTCATCACCCGCCCCATCGCTCAGGCCCTGGGCGTGCGCGAGCTGATCGCCACCGAACTGGCGCGCGATGCCGATGGCTGGATCACCGGCGAGATTCAGGGCGAGCCCTGCATGCGCGCCGGCAAGGTGCGGCGCATGGAAGACTGGCTGGCCGCGCGCGGCCTCTCCTGGCAGGACGTGGACAGCACTTTCTACAGCGACTCCATGAACGACGTGCCGCTCCTGGAAAAGGTGAATCGCCCGGTCGCCACCAACCCCGATGCGCGCCTGCGCGCACTGGCCGAGCAGCGCGGCTGGCCCATCCTGGAGCTGTTTGCAGCAGAAAAACAATGATCAAGACCTTCATCGACAAATTGCTCGGCAAGGGCAGCGCGGGGCGCGGTGCCAAGAGCCGCTTTGGCAAGCGTGCCGAGATTCCGGCCGCGGTGCATGGCATCAACCCCGAACTGGTAGACCGCCGCGCCAGCGACGTGGTGCGCACGCTCAAGCAGGCGGGTTTCGAGGCCTACATCGTCGGCGGCGCCGTGCGCGACCTGCTGCTGGGTTTGAAGCCCAAGGACTTCGACGTGGCCACCAATGCCACGCCCGAGCAGGTCAAGGGCCTGTTCAGGCGCGCCTTCATCATCGGCAAGCGCTTTCGCATCGTGCATGTGGTCTATGGCCGTGGGCGTGAGCACGAGGTGATCGAGGTCTCCACCTTCCGAGCCTACCTCGACAACGCCGCCGCCGAGGCCGTGAACGGCAACGAAAAGACCAGCAAGCACGCCCTGGCCGGCATGCAGCATGCCGTGGACGCCAGCGGCCGCGTGCTGCGCGACAACGTCTGGGGCCCGCAGGACGAGGACGCCACGCGGCGCGACTTCACCGTCAACGCCATGTACTACGACCCCGAGACCCAGGTGGTGGTGGACTTCCACAAGGGCATAGAGGACGCCAAGAAGCGCGTGCTGCGCATGATTGGCGACCCGGCCACGCGCTACCGCGAGGATCCGGTGCGCATCATCCGCGCCGTGCGCTTTGCCGCCAAGCTCAGTGGCCTGGGCTTTGCGCTGGAGCCCAAGACCGCCAAGCCGCTGGTGGCCTGCGAGCCGCTGTTGCAGGAGGTGCCGCAAAGCCGCCTGTTCGACGAGATGCTCAAGCTGTTGCAGACCGGGCATGCCATCGCCTCCGTGGCGCAGCTGCAGAAGCTGGGCCTGGAAAAGGGCATCTACCCGCTGCTCGACGTGGTGGTGGAGCGCGCCGATCACCCCTTCGTGCAGGCCGCCCTGGCCGACACCGACCGCCGCGTGGGCGAGGGCAAGACCGTGGCGCCCAGCTTCCTGCTCGCCTGCGTGCTGTGGCAGGACGTGAAGACCGGCTGGGAGCAGCGCCTGGAGCGCAATGAGCACGCCTTTCCGGCGCTGCAGGCGGCCATCGACGAGGTGTTCGACAAGCGCATCGGCGACGTGTCGGGCCGCGGCAAGCTGGCGGCCGACATGCGCGAGATCTGGGTCATGCAGCCGCGCTTCGAGAAGCGCTCGGGCAGCACGCCCTTCAGCATGATTGCCCATATCCGCTTTCGCGCCGGTTTCGACTTTTTGCGCCTGCGCGCCGACGTGGGCGAGGTCGAGGAGGGCCTGGCCGAATGGTGGCAGCAGTTCTCGCTGGCCGACGACGCGCGCCGCGAGGACATGATCGAGCAGGTGCGCGAGGAGCAGCGCGCACGCCAGCGCAAGGCCCAGCCCGTGGTGCGGCGCGTGCCCAAGGCGGAGGCGCCGGCCGCCGAGTCCGCAACCGAGGGCCCGCAAGCCCCCCAGGGCGAAGGCGCTGCGCCCAAGAAGCGCCGCCGGCGCCGGCGCAAACCCGCCGCCAGCGGTGGCGATGCGGGTGGCGAACAAGGGTGAAGGCCTGGATCGGCCTGGGGGCCAACCTGGGCGATGCGCGCGCCGCTTTGCGCGCGGCCGTGCAGGCCATGGCCGGCCTGCCGGGTACGCAGGTTCAGCGCGCGTCCTCGCTGTACCGCAGTGCACCCGTCGATGCGGGTGGGCCGGACTACCTGAACGCCGTGGCCGAGCTGGAAACCGGCCTTGGCCCCCTGGAGTTGCTGCACGCACTGCAGGCGATGGAGCAGGCCGCGGGCCGCGAGCGTCCCTACCGTAACGCGCCACGCACGCTGGATCTGGATCTGCTGCTGTACGACGAGCAGCACATCGACGGCCCCGAACTCACCGTGCCGCACCCGCGCATGCTGGAACGCGCCTTCGTGCTGCTGCCGCTGGCCGAGCTGCGCCCCGGCTGGGCCGCGCTGGGCCAGCTGCAGGCCGTGGCGGCGCAGCGCATCGAGCGCCTGGCGGACGCCGCGCAGTGGCTGGGTTTGACGGAATAGTGCCGTCCCATGCCACTTCGTTAAGGCCAGCTTCAGGCTGAGCCGGCAGACTCGCGCCCGGCCCAGTGGTTGGGCGGGAGTGTTGTGTGCATTTGAGGCTATGGCCGTTGGGCGCGCGGGTGGCGCCTGTTTTCATTGGAGCGAGCGAACGGCTGGAGTCTGCCAGGCGCGAGGCACTGCTCATGCTGGCGCTGTGCCTGGCATGGCTGGCCGCAACGGCCTGGATGCGCCCGCTGATGCTGCCCGACGAAGGCCGCTATGCGGCCGTGGCCTGGGAGATGCTGCGCTCGGGCGACTGGCTCACGCCCACGCTCGATGGCCTGCCGTTCTTCCACAAGCCGCCGCTGTTTTACTGGATCACCGGCGCAGCATTGGCGCTGGCCGGCCCCGTCGAGCTGGCGGCGCGGGCCGCCTCCATCGTGGGCGCGGTACTGGCTGCCTGGCCCTTGTACCTGTTCACGCGGCGCTGGTGCGACGCGGCTTTGGCGCGCCGCGTGCTGCTGCTGCTCCTGGTGCAGCCGCTGTTTTTCGTGGGCGCGCAGTTCGCCAATCTCGACATGCTGGTGGCCGGCTGCATCACGGCCACGGTGCTGGCGCTGGCGCATGCCGCGCTGTGCTTCGAGCAGGGCCTGGCGCACCGGCGCACGCTGATGCTGGCCTATGGCCTGGCCGCGCTCGGGGTGCTGGCCAAGGGGCTGATCGGCTTTGTGCTGCCGGCCATGATCGTGGGCCTGTGGCTCTTGCTGCGCGGGCGCTGGCGCACGCTGCTGGCGCTGTTGTCGCTGCCGGGCCTGGCGCTGTTCCTGGCAGTGGCGGGCCCCTGGTTCTGGGCCATGCAGCAGCGCTTTGGCGACTTTCTGCACTACTTCTTCGTGGTGCAGCATTTCCAGCGCTTTGCGGCGGGCGGCTTCAACAACGCGCAGCCGTTCTGGTTCTACCCCGTGGTGCTGGTCTTGTGCAGCCTGCCGGCGCTGCTCTGGCTGCGTGGTGCGTTGGCGCGCGGCTACCTCGCGGCGCCGGGTGTGCAGGGCAGCGTGCGCCTGTTGATGGCGCTGGCGCTGGGCTCGGTGCTGCTGTTCTTCTCGCTGCCCCAGTCCAAGCTGATCGGCTACATCCTCCCAGCCGTTCCGGCGCTGGCTTGGCTGATGGCCGATGCCAGCCTGCAGGCCGAGGAGACACCCGCGCGCCGGCGCCGCTGGTGGCTGACCCTGGCCTGCGGCGCAGTATTGGGGCTGGCACCGGTGATTGGCCTGAGCGTGGATCAGCGCCATTCCACGCGCGACCTGGCGCTGGTGCTGCGCGCCCAGCACCACAGCGGCGAGCCGGTCTTCATGCTGCGTGGCTACTGGTACGACGTGCCGTTCTATGCCCGCCTGCGCGAGCCGGTGTTGGTGGTGGGCGACTGGAACGATGCCGCGATCGCACAGCACGACAACTGGCGCAAGGAGGTGGCTGACGCCGCCGCCTTCGACCCGCCACTGGCGCGGCACCTGCTGCTGCGGCCCCAGGCCTGGCGCCAGGCCCTGTGCCGCGCGGGCGGCGCCTGGGTGATTGGCACCGAGCAGTCTGCGCAGCAGCTGGGCCTGCCGGCGCAGGCCAGGGCTGTGTATGCGGCGCGTGGCGTCACGCTCTGGCATGTGCCTGACGGCAAGGGACAGCAGGCGCCCTGCAGCTGATGCAGAGCGGTTTGATTACTGCGTTATTGATAGCTGCTGGCGCTTTACTGTAGGGCGCTAGAGCCAAAAAATTAACTTAATCCGTACGTACTTAGTCTCTGACTCACTGGCCGGCGGGACGCCGGCGCTCCCAGGCGCGTGCGTTGATGGGTCTGCTGGGAGCGCCGGCATCTTGCCGGCTGGACCTGGGCAGGCGCGCGTGCTCATGCTGCGAAGCTGAATACCTTAATCCACCTTGGCCCCAGAGGCCTTCACCACCTGCTGGTACTTGGCGCGCTCGGCGGCCATGAAGGCGTCGAACTGCTCGGGCGTGGTGGGCACGGGCTCGGCCATCAGGGCGCCGAAGCGGGTCTGCGTCTCGGCTGCCTTGAGGGCGTCGGTGAAGGCCTTGTTCAGCCTGGCAATGACGGGTTTGGGCGTGCCCGCGGGCGCCACCAGGCCCCACCAGGTGTCGATGGAGAAGCCCTTGAAGCTGTTCGACAGCGGCGGCACCCCCGGCAGCATGGGGCTGGCGGCGAGCGATGTGACGGCCAGTGCCTTGAGCTTGCCGGCCTTGATGTTGGGCGCGGCGGCGGCCAGGTTGTCGATGTTGAAATCCACCTCGCCGGCCAGCAGTGCCAGCTGCGCCGGGCTGGCGCCGCGATACGGTATGTGCAGGGCGTAGATGCCGGCCTTCTGCTTGAACATCTCGCCCGCCAGGTGGCCGGCGCTGCCGTTGCCGCCGCTGCCGTAGTTGAGTTTGCCGGGGTTCGCCTTGGCGTAGGCGATCAAGTCCTGCAGGCTGTGGATCTTGAGCTGCTCGGCGCGCGCGGCGTTCACCACCAGCACGTTGGGCACGCGCACCATCTGCGTGATGCCGGCAAAGTCCCGGGCCGCGTCGTAGGGCATGCGGCTGTAGAGCCAGGGGTTCACGGCATGCGTGGCGGTGGCGGCAATGCCTATGGTCAGGCCGTCGGGCGCGGCCTTGGCGACGACGTCGGCACCGATGTTGCCGCCGGCGCCGGCCTTGTTCTCGATGATCACCGTCCCGAGCGACTCGCGCACGCGCTCGGCCAGGGCGCGCGCGGTGACGTCGATGGGGCCGCCGGGAGCGTAGGGCACGACCAGGCGAATGGGGCCGTCCTGCGCGTGGCTGAAGGGAGAGGCGAGTGCCGTGCCGATGGCTGCGGCGGTGATGAGGAGATGTCTGCGGTTCATGGAGCTAG
>JAFEER010000286.1 GCA_018240985.1 Pseudomonadota bacterium | reverse complement strand
CGCGCTCGCCAGCACCGCGCTCGCCGCACCATGCGGCGTTGCTCCTCCTTGCGGGCAGTAGCCCGCAGCGTCGTCACGCCTTGCCTGGCACGCCGATCACGGCACTGGCGAGCGCGTTCAACTGCCGAATCTAGGCTCAATCGACCGTCAGCTTGCCCTGGGCATCGGCCACCAGCAGCTGCACCAGCTCCTGCGCAAAGCTGGGCAGCGCCTCCAGGCTGCGCACGCAGATCTGCATCTCGCGCACCGACCAGGCGTCGGCCAGCGGCACGATGGCGATGGCCATGCTCTGCGCGTGGCGGCTGGCGGCGGAATCGGGCAAGACGCCCACGCCCACGCCGGACTCGATCATGCGGCAGGCGGTCTCGAAGTTGCCCACCTGGATGCGCAGCTTGATGGGACGGTGCAGCTGGTCGCTGGCCTGGCGCAGAAAGCTGTGGATGGCGGTCGATTCCTGCAGACCCACGTATTCCAGCTCCAGCGTGTCGGCAAAGGCTATCTGCATCTGGCCATCGAGTGCATGGCCGCGCGGCACCACCAGCACCAGGCGGTCGCGGCGGTAGGGCAGGGTCTCCAGGTTCTCGGTGCGCATCAGGCCGGCCACGATGCCGATGTCGGTCTGGCCCTCGGTCACGGCGCGCACGATGTCGTGCGACAGGCGCTCGCGCAGATCGATGTTCACGTCCGGGTGCAGGCGCAGAAACTGGCGCAGCACCGGCGGCAGAAACTCGCCCAGCGAGGTGGTGTTGGCAAACAGGCGCACATGGCCCTTGATGCCGCGCACATATTCCTGCATGTCGCCGCGCAGATGCTCGATCTGGCCCAGCACCATGCGCGCGTGCGCCACGAAGGCCTGGCCCGGCGGCGTCAGCGTCACGCCCTGGCTGGTGCGGTAGAGCAGCTTGGTGCCAATGCTCTCCTCCAGGTTTTTGATGCGCGTGCTGGCGGCGGGCAGGGAGATGAAGGACAGCTCGGCGCCGCGCGTCATGCTGTTGGCGTCGGCGATGTGCACCATCAGGCGCAAGTCCACAAGATCGAAATGCATGGCCATGGCGGCCATTGTAGAAAGCCGGCTTCCACAAATTCAAACCCGCGCTGCTGCAGTGCGCGTAGGATGCGCCGGGACTTCCCGCCACTCACTCCCCAATCACCCCCCCATTCCTCATGACCGCTGCCGACCATTCTCCCAACGCCGCCGCCGGCGCCCTCAGCCACCTGCGCGTGCTCGACCTCTCGCGCGTGCTCGCCGGCCCCTGGTGCACGCAGAACCTGGCCGACCTGGGCGCCGACGTGATCAAGATCGAAAAGCCCGGCGAGGGCGATGACACGCGCCATTGGGGCCCGCCCTTCTTCCCCGACGCCGACGGCCAGCCGACGAAGAACGCCTGCTACTACGCGGCCTGCAACCGCAACAAGCGCTCGGTCACCGTGGACATGGCCACGCCCGAGGGCCAGCAGCTGATCCGCGAGCTGGCCCGGCAAAGCGACGTGGTGGTGGAAAACTTCAAGACCGGCGGCCTGAAACGCTATGGCCTGGACTATGAAAGCCTGTCGGCGCTGAACCCGCGCCTGATCTACTGCTCGGTCACAGGCTTCGGCCACACCGGCCCGTACGCGCCGCGCGCCGGCTACGACCTGCTGATCCAGGCCATGAGCGGCCTCATGAGCATCACCGGCCACGCCGACGACGAGGCCGGCGCCGGCCCCATGCGCGTGGGCGTGGCGGTGATCGACCTGTTCACTGGCATGTACGCCACCACCGCCATCCTGGGCGCGCTGGAGGCACGCCACCACACGGGCCGCGGCCAGCATATCGACATGGCCCTGCTGGACGTGGCCATGGCCGTGCTGGCCAACCAGGGCGCGGGCTTCTTGAACGCCGGCAACATCCCCAAGCGCCAGGGCAACACCCACCCCAGCGTCGTGCCGTACCAGGACTTCCCCACGCAGGACGGCAACATGCTGCTGGCCATCGGCAACGACGGCCAGTTCGCGCGCTTCTGCGAAGCCGCGGGCGTGGACTGGGCGAGCGACGAGCGCTTCACGCTGAACGCCGGCCGCGTCATCCACCGCGACACCCTGATTCCCATGATGGCCGCGCTCACGCGCACCCGCCCCACGGCCGCCTGGATCAAGCTGCTGGAGGACAAGGCCGTGCCCTGCGGCCCCATCAACCATGTCGGCCAGGCCTTCGACGACGAGCAGGTGAAATCCCGCGGCCTGCGCGTGGAGCAGCAGCGCTACCCCGATGGCCAGATGCCGGCCGGCGAGACCGTCAACCGCGTGGTGAGCACGGCCAGCCCGCTGCGCCTGTCGGACACTCCCGTCACCCTGCGCCACGCGCCGCCGGCCCTGGGCCAGCACACCGACGAGGTGCTGCGCGAAAAACTGGGGCTGGATACGGCGCGGCTGCAGGAACTGCGCGCCAAGGGCGTGCTTTGAGGCGCCCGTCAAAAAGCCAATAAAAAAAGCGGCCGTAGCCGCTTTTTTTGTGCTCCGCCGCCGCGGCGATCAAGGGTACAGCCCACGCATCTCGCGTGCATGCAGCATGCGCTTGCAGGCGACGATGAAGGTGGCCGTGCGCAGGCTCACCTTGTTCTCCTGCGCCACCTGCCAGACACCCGCGAAGGCCTCCTTCATGATGCGCACCAGGCGGGCGTTGATCTCGTCCTCAGTCCAGAAGAAGCTGGAGAAGTCCTGCACCCATTCGAAGTAGCTGACCGTCACGCCGCCGGCGTTGGCGATCACGTCGGGCACCACCAGCACGCCCTTGTCGTTCAGGATGTCGTCGGCCTCGGGGGTGGTCGGGCCGTTGGCGCCCTCGATGACCATCTTGGCCTGGATCCTGCCGGCGTTGTCCTGGGTGATCTGGCTCTCCAGGGCGGCGGGGATCATGATGTCGCAGGCCACGCCCCAGAACTCGTCATTGCCCATGACGTCGGCGCCGGCAAAGCCGCCCACGCCGCCGGTCTGCTGCACATGCGCCAGCAGGGCCGGTACGTCCAGGCCCTTGGCGTTGTGGATGCTGCCAGTGTGATCCTGCACCGCCACCACCTTGGCACCGGCCTCGGCAAACAGCTTGCCGGCCGTGCCGCCCACGTTGCCAAAGCCCTGCACCGCCACGCGTGCGCCCGCTATGGTCATGCCGGTCAGGCGTGCGGCCTCGCAGCCGACGGTGAACACGCCGCGGCCCGTGGCCTCGACGCGGCCGAGCGAACCGCCCAAGTCCACCGGCTTGCCCGTGACGACGCCGGTGGCCGTGGCGCCCACGTTCATCGAATACGTGTCCATCATCCAGGCCATGATCTGGGCGTTGGTGTTCACGTCCGGAGCCGGAATGTCGTTGGAGGGGCCGATGATGATGCCGATCTCGCTGGTGTAGCGGCGCGTCAGGCGCTCGAGCTCGGAGCGCGTCAGCTTCTTCGGGTCAACGCGGATACCGCCCTTGGCACCGCCGTAGGGCACGTTCACGGCCGCGTTCTTGATCGACATCCAGGCCGACAGGGCCATCACCTCGGACAGCGTCACGTCCTGGTGGAAGCGCACTCCGCCCTTGCCCGGGCCGCGGCTCAGGTTGTGCTGCACGCGGTAGCCCTCGAAGTGGGCGATGGTGCCGTTGTCCATCTCGATCGGCACATCGACGATCAGCGCACGCTTGGGGCGCTTCAAGGTCTCCACCCAGCGCGCCAGACTGCCCAGATAGGGCGTCACGCGGTCTACCTGCTGCAGGTAGACACCCCAGGGGCCGAGATGGTTGGGGTCGAGGTAGGAGGGCAGGGGATGGTTGCCGGCGGGTGTCGCCATGGTTTTGTCCTTATGAAACAAATCAAGAGGCAGGACTGTATGCCCGCCCGCCCGGCTTGTCCAACGCACATCTGTTTGCTGGTAATGCAGCGCTTGCATAGACCATGCTGCGCACCCCGGCAATCGGCTCTGCGCGCCAAGGCCCCAGAGGGGCGTGACGTCGCCAAGCTACCTATACTGCGCGCCCATGTCCAGCCCCGCCACCGCCACCGGCCTGCAAGGCCCAATGCGCCGCATCGTCTTCGTCTCGCTCTACGAGCTGATCGCCATCATCGTCTCCAGCCTGCTGTTCATGGCCATAGGCCAGGGAGCGGGGGCTTCCGGAGTGATGGCCGTGGTGGCGTCCACGCTGGCCATCGTCTGGAACGTCGGCTTCAACCACCTGTTCGAGATGTGGGAGGCGCGCCAGGCCGTCAAGGGCCGCTCGATGCTGCGCCGCGTGGTGCATGCCCTGGGCTTCGAGGGCGGCCTGGCGCTGATGCTGATCCCGCTCATGGCCTGGTGGTTCGACGTTGGCCTGTGGCAGGCCACGGTGATGGAGGCGGGGCTGCTGCTGTTCTTCCTCGTCTACACCTACGCTTTCAACTGGGCGTTCGACCGCATCTTCGGCCTGCCGGCGTCGGCGCAGCAGGTGAGTGTCTCACTGCTTGATATGTGATAGCTGCCAGCGCTTGATTGGCAAGCGCTGGCAGCTGTTTTCATTGTCTTGGCACCAGGAACACCGACTTCTCCGCCACCTGTGCCTTGCCGCCCAGTGCCTGCACCTCGAAGTACACCGGGTGCGAGCCCTCGGGCAGCGTGCCGTAGGGCAGCTGCAGCCGCACCACCACCCAGCGCGCTTCGGCGGGGCCGACCTCCACCTCGTTGTCGGTGGCCACCTGCAGGCCCTCCAGGCCGCGCGCCGTGATGCGGTAGCGCTGCGGGCCCTCGGTGGCGTTCATGATCTGCAGGCGGTAGACGTTCTCCAGCTGGCCGCCGGCGACGATGCGCGCGAGCGCGGCGCGGTCGCGCACCACGTCCACCTTTAGCGGCGTGCGCGTGCTCAGGCTGACCAACATCGCCAGGCACAGCGCCAGCAGCACGCTGCCGTAGAACAGCACGCGCGGGCGCAGCACACGGCGCAGCATCTGCGCGTTAGTCCAACCCTTGGCCATGCCGTTCTGCGTGGCAAAGCGGATCAGGCCGCGCGGGTATTGCACCTTGTCCATGACCGAGTCGCAGGCATCCACGCACAGGCCGCAGCCTATGCATTCGTACTGCAGGCCGTTGCGGATGTCGATGCCCGTGGGGCAGACCTGCACGCACAGCGAGCAGTCGATGCAGTCGCCCAGGCCCGCGGCGCGGTGGTCCACCACCTTCTTGCCGCGTGCGCCGCGCGGCTCGCCGCGCTGGCTGTCGTAGGTGACGACGAGCGTGTCGTGGTCGAACATGGCGCTCTGAAAGCGCGCATAGGGGCACATGTGCTTGCACACCAGCTCGCGCATATGGCCGGCAAAGCCGTAGGTGGCCACGCTGTACAGCCCGATCCAGAACAGCTGCCAGCTGCCATTGAGCGCCAGCAGCTCGCCGCCAAGCTGGCGAATCGGCACGAAATAGCCCACGAAGCTGAAGCCCGTCCACAGCGCCACGCCGATCCAGGTGAGCTGCTTGAGGCCCTTCTTGCTGAGTTTTTCCCAGGACGTCCAGGGCGCCTTGTCCAGGCGCATGCGGGCGCTGCGGTCGCCCTCGATCTTCGTCTCCAGCCACATGAAGAGCTTGGTGTAGACGGTCTGCGGGCAGGCAAAGCCGCACCACAGGCGCCCGGCCACGGCGGTGAACAAAAACAGCGACAGCGCCGAGATGATCAGCAGGCCCGTCAGGTAGATGAAGTCCTGCGGGTACAGCACCAGGCCGAACAGGTAGAAGCGCCGCGCCCCCAGGTCGAACAGCACCATCTGCCGCCCGCCCCACTGCAGCCAGGGCAGGCCGTAGAACACCAGCTGGGTGGCGATCAAGAGCACCCAGCGCCAGCGGTTGAACAGCCCGTCGATGGCGCGTGGGTAGACCTTGGTTCTGGCCTCGTACAGGCGGATGTATTTGGCGGGTTGCGGTGATGGCTGCGGTGCGGACATGGTTCTGGTCGGTGGTTTTTATCTTGCTATGAATCAAGACTCGTGCCAGGGTGCGGGATGTCGCCATTGCGGAAAAAACGCTGTGCTGTCAGGTACTTGCCCACTGCATGTGCCTTGTGGGGTGACATGTAGGCCGCCAATGCCTGACATCAACTGCCATTTATGTCACTATGTGGCACATGAATGACACCGCCGCCGCACCCCCCGCGCTGCTGGCCTCCTGGCTGGAGGCCCTGCCCGAGCCGCACATCGTCTTCGACCGCGACTACCGCATCGTGGCCGCCAACAGCGCCTACCAGCGCCAGTTTGGCCGTGGCGCCCAGGTGCTGGGGCGCACCTGCCATGCGGTGTCGCACCATTCCAGCGTGCCCTGCGACCAGGCGGGCGAGACCTGTCCGCTGGCGCGCGCCCTGCACAGCGGCGCGCGCGAGCGTGTGCTGCACCTGCACCACACTCCGGCGGGCGAGGAATACGTGCAGATCGAGCTCGTGCCGCTTGCCGACGCTGCGGGCCAGCCCCTGCTGTTCATGGAGAAGATGGAGCCGCTGCGCATCGCCCGGGGCCAGTCCGGCGCACAGGACATGATCGGGCGCGCGCCCGCGTTCCAGGCGCTGCTGGAGCTGATAGCGCGCGTCGGCCCGTCGCCGGCCAGCGTGCTGCTGTTGGGCGAATCCGGCACCGGCAAGGAGCTGGCGGCGCGCGCCGTGCACGAGGCCAGCCCGCGCGCCGGCCGCCCCCTGGTGGTGGTGGACTGCGCCAGCCTGCCCGAGACGCTGTTCGAGAGCGAGCTCTTCGGCCACGAGCGCGGCGCCTTCACCGGCGCCCATGCGGCGCGCGCCGGCCTGGTGGAGGCCGCCCATGGCGGCACCCTGTTTCTGGACGAGGTGGGCGACATACCGCTGGCCATGCAGGTCAAGCTGCTGCGCCTGCTGGAGAGCGGCACCTACCGCCGCGTGGGCCAGACCGAGCTGCGCCGCGCCGACATCCGCCTGGTGTCGGCCACGCACCACGACCTGAAGGCCATGGTGCGCGCCGGGCGCTTCCGGGAAGACCTGTACTACCGCCTGAGCACTTTTCCCATCCGCCTGCCCGCCCTGCGCGAGCGCGTGCCGGACATCGCGCTACTGGCCAACTCGCTGCTGGAGCGCGTCGCCCAGGGGCGCGACCTCAAGCTGGCCCCCGCCGCGCTGCGCCGGCTGGAGCTGCACCCCTTCCCGGGCAATGTGCGTGAGCTGCGCAATGTCTTGGAGCGCGCCGCGCTGCTGTGCGACGGCGCGGAGGTGACGGAGCAGGTCGTGGAGCGCGCGCTGTCCTTTGACCGCGGGCCCGATGCTGCCGCACCACCGCCCGTCCAGGACGCCGCCACCGGCCTGCGCGCGCTGCAGAACGAAGCCTTGCGCGCGGCCCTGCACAGCCCCGCCGGCACCCGCGAGGAGCAGGCGCGCGCCCTGGGCATTAGCACGCGCACGCTGTACCGCAAGCTCAAGGGTTTGCAACGGCAGTGATGGGGCTGCCCCCCAGAGGGTAGGCGTATCCACTCTGTTTGTCATAGCGCGTCACGCTTGTTTGGCGCTGGTCTTCATCTCCCCTCTCCCCCGGCCCCTCTCCCGCGAGGGGAGAGGGGAGTGGTGCGGCGTGGCGTAAAGACCACCATGCCCAGCGGGGGAGGGAGTAAGACACGTTAAAACTAATTGATAGCTGCCAACGCTTTCCATACAAGGGCTGCATGCCGATTTGACTGAGTATTCCTGCAGGTGCCAGCAGCACCATCCGCAGGCCGCCATGCCCAATACCCCGCGGCGCAGCCATGTTGCCCGGCGGCGTAAAATCGCCCGCTTCCCGAGGAGCGCTGCAGCGCGAGTCACAGGCCTTTGTGCGATCGCGTCAGGCTCGGGCCGGTGGCGGCGTTGCCCCAGCGGGTGCAGCAACGGCGCTCACCTGATGTTTGTCTTGTTTGCCAGGTGAGTTCCATGCCGTCTTCCCGCCCTGATTCCGCTTCCTCCACGCCCGCCATGCCGCCCATGCGCCTCTCGGGACTGGAGCCCGTGTTCATTGGTGCCGATAGTTTGTTTGTCAACGTCGGCGAACGCACCAACGTCACCGGCTCCAAGGCCTTCGCGCGCATGATTCTCAATGAGCAGTACGAGCAGGCGCTGTCGGTGGCGCGCCAGCAGGTGGAGAACGGCGCCCAGATCATCGACGTGAACATGGACGAGGCCATGCTGGACAGCAAGGCTGCCATGGTGCGCTTCCTGAACCTGATCGCGTCGGAGCCCGACATCGCCAAGGTGCCGGTGATGGTGGACAGCTCGAAATGGGAGGTGATCGAGGCCGGCCTGCGCTGCCTGCAGGGCAAGGGCATTGTCAACTCGATCAGCATGAAGGAGGGCGTGGATGAGTTCAAGCGCCAGGCCAGGCTGATCCGCCGCTACGGCGCCGCCGCCGTGGTCATGGCGTTTGACGAGCAGGGCCAGGCCGACACCTTTGCGCGCAAGACCGAGATCTGCGAGCGTGCCTACCGCATCCTGGTGGACGAGGTGGGCTTTGCGCCCGAGGACATCATCTTCGACCCCAACATCTTCGCCATCGCCACCGGCATCGAGGAGCACGCCAACTACGCCGTGGACTTCATCGAGGCCACGCGCTGGATCAAGCAGCGCCTGCCCGGCGCCAAGGTGAGCGGCGGCGTGTCCAACGTGTCATTCAGCTTCCGCGGCAACGACCCGGTGCGCGAGGCCATCCACACCGTGTTCCTGTACCACGCCATTCAAGCCGGCATGGACATGGGCATCGTCAACGCCGGCATGGTGGGCGTGTACGACGACCTGGAACCCGAGCTGCGCGAGCGCGTGGAGGACGTGGTGCTGAACCGCCGCTCGGACGCGGCCGAGCGCCTGTTGGAGATCGCCGAGGCCGCCAAGGGCGCGGCCAAGGACGACAGCAAGAAGCTGGAATGGCGCGGCACGCCGGAACATCCCAAGACCGTGGGCGAGCGCCTGTCGCATGCGTTGGTGCATGGCATCACCGACTTCATCGTCGAAGATACCGAGGAGGCCTACCAGGACATCGTGGTGCACAAGGGCGGGCGCCCGCTGCACGTCATCGAAGGCCCGCTGATGGACGGCATGAACATCGTCGGCGACCTGTTTGGCGCCGGCAAGATGTTCTTGCCCCAGGTGGTGAAAAGTGCCCGCGTGATGAAGCAGGCCGTGGCCCATCTGATTCCCTACATCGAGGAAGAAAAGCGCCAGCAGGAGGCGGCGGGCCTGGACGTATCGAGCAAGGGCAAGATCGTCATCGCCACCGTCAAGGGCGACGTGCACGACATCGGCAAGAACATCGTCACCGTCGTCCTGCAGTGCAATAACTTCGAGGTCATCAACATGGGCGTGATGGTGCCCTGTCACGAAATTCTGGCGCGCGCCAAGGCGGAAGGGGCGGACATCGTCGGCCTCTCGGGCCTCATCACCCCCAGCCTGGAAGAGATGCAATACGTCGCCGGCGAGATGCACAAGGACGACTATTTCCGCATCAAGAAGATACCGCTCCTGATCGGCGGCGCCACCTGCTCGCGCGTGCACACCGCCGTGAAGATCGCGCCCAACTATGAGGGCCCCGTGGTCTACGTGCCCGACGCCTCGCGCAGCGTGGGTGTGGCGCAAAGCCTGCTGGGCGAGGGCAAGGACGCGTATCTGGCCGAGGTGCAGGCCGACTACGACCATGTGCGCGAGCTGCATGCCAAGAAGAAGAAAACGCCGCTGTGGACGATCGAGAAGGCCCGCGCCAACGCCACCCAGCTCACCTATGCACCGGTCGTGCCGCGCGCGCTGGGCCGGCGCGTATTCAAGAACTTTGATCTGGCCGAGCTCGTGCCCTTCCTCGACTGGGGCCCGTTCTTCCAGACCTGGGACCTGGCCGGCCCCTTTCCCGCCATCCTCGACGACGAGGTGGTGGGCGTGGAGGCGCGCAAGGTGTTTGCCGACGGCCAGGCCATGTTGAAGAAGATCGTCGAAGGCCGCTGGCTCACGGCCAATGGCGTGATGGGCCTGTTCCCGGCCAACCGTGTCGGCGATGACATCGAGTTCTACACCGACGAGACGCGCAGCCAGGTCCTGATGACCTGGTACGGCCTGCGCCAGCAGACCGAGAAGCAGCCCGATGCCGAGGGCAAGCTGCGCCCCAGCCGCTGCCTGGCCGACTTCGTCGCGCCCAAGGAGTCGGGCATCAAGGACTACGCCGGCTTGTTTGCCGTCACGGCTGGCATCGGCAGCGAGAAGAAGGAAAAGGAATTCCTCGATGCGCTGGACGACTACTCCAGCATCATGTTCAAGGGCCTGGCCGACCGCCTGGCCGAGGCCTTTGCCGAATGCCTGCACCACCGCGTGCGCACCGACCTGTGGGGCTATGGCGCCAATGAGGCCTTGAGCAACGAGGATCTGATCGCCGAAAAATACCAGGGCATACGCCCCGCGCCCGGCTACCCCGCCTGCCCGGATCACACGGCCAAGATCGCGCTGTTCGACACCCTGAACGCCCCCGAAATCGGCATGCAGCTGACCGAGAGCATGGCCATGTTCCCGGCCTCCAGCGTCAGCGGCTTCTACCTGGCCCACCCCGATGCCACCTACTTCGTGGTAGGCCAGATCGGCGACGACCAGGTGCAGGACATGGCCGCGCGCCGCGGCATGGATATTGACGAGCTGCGCCGGCGCCTGGCGCCGAACCTGGGCTAGGTCATTGACGAACTGGCACCTTCCTGCGCCGGCGACCGCAGCAGGCTGGTGCGGTTGCGGCCCTGTTGCTTGGCCGCATACAGCGCCAGGTCGGCACGGGAATACAGGGTCTCGAAGCGCTCGTCGGTATCGCACAGGCCGGCCACGCCAAAGCTGGCGCTGATGCGCAGCTCCTGCGCCGGCACTTCGATGCGCCGCGCCTGCGTCTGCTCGCGGATGCGCTCGGCAATGTGCCGGGCCGCGTCCAGATCGGTGCCGGGCAGCAGGATGCAGAACTCCTCGCCGCCGGTGCGTGCCAGCAGGCCTTCGGTGCGCAGTGCGTCCTGGCAGCAGGCGACGAATTCCTGCAGCACCCGGTCGCCCATGGGGTGGCCCAGCGTGTCGTTGATCTTCTTGAAGAAGTCGATGTCGATGGTGATCAGGCTCAAGGCGCGCCCCTGCAGGCGGCTGCGCGCGAACTCGTGCTCGGCGCTTTCGTAGAAGCTGCGCCGGTTGGCGATGCCCGTGAGACTGTCGGCCCGGGCCTGGCGCTGCAGCTCTTCCTTGAGGGCATGCAGCTCGGTGATGTCGGTGCTCAGCCCGATGATGGCCGGCGTGCCGTCCGGGCCAGTCCAGGGGATGATCACGCTCCAGTAGTGGCGCAGCAGGCCATTGGCATCGACCAGCGATTCCTCGCACGCCCGGCGCTGGCCCGAGGCCAGGATCTGCTGGTCTTGCTGCCAGAACCGGTCGGCCGCCTCGGCCGGCATGAGCTCGCTGTCCAGGCTGCCGATGATCTTCTCCACCGGCTGGCCGAACACCTCGGCCACGCGCTGGTTGGCGTACAGGAAGCGCCGGTCGGCGCCCTTCATGTAGATCAGCGCATCGACGTTGTCCACCAGCGCACCCAGCAGCTCCTTTTGTTCGCGCAGCTTGTCTTCCAGGCGTTTTTTCTCGGTGATGTCATGCGATATGCCGATCATGCCGATGATCTGGCCGCCGGCATCGCGCAGCGGCTTCTTGGTAGACCAGTAGGTGCGCAGCTCGCCGGTGGTCAGGATCAGGTTGCTTTCCTCGCGCGCAATGGTCTCGCCGTTTTGCAGCACGCGCCGATCCGTCTCGCGCAGCGCCTCGTTGCCCTTGTCGCCAAAGAAATGGCTGATGTCCTTGCCCAGCACATAGTCCAGCGGATGGCCCAGCAGCTGCAGCACCATGCGGTTGGCAAAGGTGTAGCGGCCCTGCATGTCGGTGGTGTAGACGAAGGCGCCCACCTCGTCGAGCAGCAGGCGGTAGGAGTCGTTGGACAGGGAGTCGGCAGCGTCGGCGGGGTGGGACATGGCTGTTTCTTTTTGTGATCCAGCAAATGATAGTCGCGGCCGCCGGCAGCGGATTCAGGATCAGGCCTGGCGCTTGAACGCCGATGTTCGCCGACAGGCTGAGCGGGTGGCGCTTATACCTGCTGCATGGTGTCGCCGCCCGTGGCATGGATCCGGCGGCGCGACACGAGCCAGACCATGCCGAAGGCCAGTATCACCATCGCCCAGGTCGCAGGCTCGGGAATGGCGAGCGCCCCGTACACGGCGTTGCCAAGGGCCGCATGCGCGACGGCCGTCGGATGGGTGTCGTCCCAGAAGAAGTATTGGTCGGGGTTGGCGCAGGCCGTCGCGGGCGCGCTCAGGCATGCTTGCGTGACGTTGGTGAGGCCCAGCACACCGGGGTTGGCGATGATGCCGTCCATGAATCCGAACGCATCGAAGATCGTCAGATTCAGCCCGAGCGTGCTGCCCAGCGCCGACAGCCCGGGAATGCCAGACCCGGCATTGCCGTTGAGCAGCAATTGGTTGAACGACGCCGCAATGGCCGAGGCCGTGCCGGATGCCACCGGCCCGTCGGCCAGCACGCCCGGTGTCTTGCCGACGTCGGGCAGCGTCAGCACGAGCAGGTTCCTGGCGCCCGCGCTGGCCAGGTTGGCGATCGCGGTTTCGATGTTGCCGACCGTCTGCGCCGCGAGCAGCTGGAGCTGCGCCGGCGTCATGCCCGCGTTGATGCCGAGCAGGTCATTGCCGCCGATCCACAGGGCATACAGCGCGTTGGGGTCGGCCACCGGGTGCGCCGCCTTGAATTGGGCGATCTGGCCCGTCACGCCGGACACATCGAGGGGGTTGGCGGCATGCGCCAGCGTCGCACCGCTCTGGGCGCCGCCGTAGGCGAAGTCGGTGCCCCCCAGCAAGCTGGGCGTGAGCGGTGCGAGGTTCAACTGCCCGGCCAGCGTCTGCAGCCAGACGTTGCCGTTGCTCCACTGGCCGTTCTGGTAGCCGGCGGGGTCGGGGATCGTGCCGCCGGACAGGGTGAAGAAGTTGCCGACATCGGACAGGCTGTCGCCGAAGGCATACAAGGCGCTGAACGGCGTGGGCGAGGCCGCGGCCTGCGGCACGGCGGCGACGAACGACAGTGCGATGGCGGCGGCGCCCAGGGCGCGGCCAATGGTGTGGGCGATCATGATCGACGAACCTTTCGCGAATGCGGAAGGTAGATTCAACCGCATGCGGGCAAGGTTGGCAAGGCATACTGCCGCACACCATCCCCCACTTTTTCAGGAGTCAGACTATGACGGTTCGCCTTCTCTCCCCCGCTGCCGCCCTGGGCGCCAGCCTGGCGCTGCTCGCGGGCTGCGCCCAGTACGGCAGCCAGGGGCCCGGCGCCAGCAGCACGCTGCAGCCCCGCAGCGGGTCGGCCGTCAGCGGCAGCGCCAGGTTCACCCAGAGCGGCGGCCAGGTGCTGGCGCATGTCGAGGTCAGCGGCCTCACGCCGGGGCAGGAGCATGGGCTGCACATCCACGACAAAGGCGACTGCTCGGCGCCCGACGCCATGAGCGCCGGCGGGCATTTCAACCCCACCGGCAAACCCCATGGCCCGCAGGACGGCGAGCACCATGGCGGCGACCTGCCCGCCCTGAAGGCCGATGCCAACGGCCGGGCCGTGGCCGACTTCAGCGTGGCGGGCGTGACCGTGGCGCCGGGGCCAACGAGCATCGTCGGCCGCTCCCTGGTCGTGCACAAGGATCCCGACGACTACAAGACCCAGCCCACGGGCAATTCCGGCGCGCGTGTGGCCTGCGGGGTCATCACGGCGCCGTGATCGCCGCGCTGGCCGGGCGCCAGGCCAGCGCCGCCACCCTATCCGCCGCTGCCCAGGCGGGCAGGGCGAGGCTGGTCACGCGCACCCCGGCCAGCCGCGCGGCCAGCGCCGGTGTGTATTCCACGAGGGCCTGGCCGGCACATTTGAGGGCCGCCTCGTGCCGCGCCCAGTGGCGTGCGAATGCTTCTAAAAAAAGAGCGTTTTGCGCTTGGCTGGTAAGCGTTGCAAGGCGTTTTGGTTCAAGAAACAAGGCGGCGGTGCGCAGCAGCTCAGCCGCCGTGGCATCGCGCGGCACGGCCTGCACGTCCACGCCCACGCTGCCCGCCCGGCACCAGGCGGCAAGCGACAGGCCGGGGGCGTGGCTGATCGATAGCTGGATGGGCAGGGCGCGCCCGTGCTGCCGCAGGCGCGGCGGCTGGCCGCGCTCATGGCTGATCTGCAAGGCCTGCGGCGCGCAGCCGATCTCCTGGGCCAGTTCTGCGATCAGGGCGGCGCGGATTTGCTGGCGCGCCTGGGTGCGCTCTTGTGCGGGGAGGGCCCCCTCTCCCCCGGCCCCTCCCCCGCGCGGGGGGAGGGGAGTGGTGGCAATGGCCAGCCAGCGCGGAGGCGCGGCTGTGACTCCTTGGCGGTCTCTCCCTCTCCCGCTGGCGGGAGAGGGCAGGGGTGAGGGTGCTTGCCCGGCAAGGGCGTGGCGCTTGTCTACCCCCTCACCCCTGCCCTCTCCCCCAAGGGGGCGAGGGAGAAAATGCATGGGGCCAAGGGCGGACGGGCTCACCGCCACGGCGCCGCCGGCAGGCCGTGCCAGCGCGTGCCGGCGGGGATCTGCTCGCCCTTCATCACCAGCGTCAGCGCGGCCAGCTGCGCGCCGTCGCCCACCTGTGCGCCATACAGCACGGTGCAGCGCGGCCCCAGCGTCACGCGGCTGCCGATGCGCACATGGTCGATCTTCATCACCCTATCCTCGAACAGATGCGTCTGCGGGCAGCACAGGGCGTTGAGCTCGCTGTGCGCGCCGATGTGCACGCAGTCGAACTCGGTCATGTCGGTGGTGTCCAGGTACACGCCGCGGCCGATGTCGGCGCCCAGCAGCTTGAGCGCGTCGTTCAGCCAGGGCGTGCCGCGCAGGTAGCGCAGAAACCAGGGCACGGCCACGCCTTCGTACAGGTTGGTGGCGGCCTCGGACAGCCAGACGAAGGGCGTCCACATGGGCACGGCGCGCTGGCCGTAGCGGCGCACGGCCAGCCATTTGAACAGCGCGACGAAGGCAAAGGTGGCCATGCCAAACAGCAGGCCGCCCACCGCCAGATCCAGCGCCACGGCGGCCCAGCGTTCCTCCTCGGCCAGCGGCATGGCGTCCAGCACGATGGCGTAGCCGGCGGCAATTACCAGCGCGTGCGGTGCGGCGATGCGAAACGCCTCCACCGCGCCGCGCGCCAGCTTGCGCCAGGGCGAGGGCGCGAAGGTCAGGTGCTCGGGAAAGCCCGCCACCACCTCGCGCGCCGGCAGCTTGAGCGGGGGCGAGCCCAGCCAGGTGTCGCCCGGCTGCATGGCGGCGTTGCGCGGCACGCTGCCGAGCACGCCGATCAGCGTGTTCTCGGGCACGGTGGTGCCGTCGGGCACGTAGGCGCCGTTGCCGACAAAGCTGCGCCGCGACACCACCGTCGGCTGCACCGTCATCCAGCCGCCG
>JAFEER010000285.1 GCA_018240985.1 Pseudomonadota bacterium | reverse complement strand
CCTGGATGTGCGGCAGCGAGGCGGGCAGGTTGTCGAACGCCACGGGCACTTGGCCCCCGATCAGGTCGGTGATCAGCGGCGCGCTGCCCTTGTAGGGCACGTGCGTCAGCTCAGTCCCGCTCATCTGCCCGAACAGCACGCCCGCCAGGTGCATGGATGTGCCCGCGCCGGCCGTGGAATAGGGCAGGCCGGGGTGCTTGCGCGCATGCGCGATCAACTCGGCCACGTTCTTCACGGGCAGGGCGGGGCCCACTTCGAGGACTATGGTGGACATGCCCAGCATGCCGATGGCCGTGAAGTCCTTGCGTGGGTCGAACGGCACCTTCTTGTAGATGTGCGGGTTCAGCGCGTTGGTGGAGATGGCGCCCATGCCCACGGTGTAGCCGTCTGGCGCGGCCTTGGCCACGGCGTCCATGCCGATGTTGCCGCCCGCGCCGCCGCGGTTGTCGATGACCACGGGCTGGCCCAGCGCCTGCGCCATGCGCGCGCCCACGGTGCGCGCCACCAGGTCGGTGGTGCCGCCGGCCGCGTAGGGCACGATGAAGCGGATCGGCTTGGACGGAAAAGTGTCCTGGGCCGCCAGGGAGACTCCAGGCAGGATGGCCGCTGTGGAACACAGCAGGGCGCGCCGCGACAGGTTGGTGGATCGCATGGCCATCCCTCAGCGTGCAGTCCAGCCGCCTTCGACGGGCAGCGCCGCACCGGTGATCGACGCACCGGCCGGCGAGGCCAGAAAGACCACCAGCGCGCCCAGCTCGGCCACTTCGACGAAACGCTTGTTGGGTTGCGACGCAAGGATCACCTCGCGCACGACCTGCTCCTCGGACATGTTGTGTGCCTTGGCCTGGTCGGCGATCTGGCCTTCGACCAGCGGCGTCTTCACGTACCCGGGGCAGATGGCGTTGCAGGTGATGCCGGTCTCGGCCACCTCCAGCGCCACGGTCTTGGTCAGGCCCACCACGCCGTGCTTGGCTGCAACGTAGGCCGACTTGAAGGGCGAGGCCACCAGCCCGTGGGCTGAGGCGATGTTGATGATGCGTCCGGCGTTGCGCGCCTTCATGCCCGGCAACGCGGCCTTGATGGTGTAGAAGTTCGATGACAGGTTGATCGAGAGAATTTGCTCCCACTTCGCGTCCGGGAACTCATCGACCGCCGAGACGAACTGGATGCCGGCGTTGTTGACCAGCACGTCGAGATGACCCAACTTTTGCTCCGCTTCGCGCACCATGGCCGTGACCTGCGCGGGCTTGGACATGTCGGCGCCCGAGTACAGCACTTGCACGCCCGTGCGCTCGGCCAGCGATGCGCGCGTGCTCTCAATCTCAGCGGCGTCGCCGAAGCCGTTCAGCATCACATTGGCGCCCGCTTCGGCAAGAGCGGTGGCGATTCCCAGCCCGATGCCGCTGGTGGAACCTGTGACTAGCGCGGATTGACCTTTGAGCATGATGTCTCCGTTATTTCTTGAGAGGGTTATTCGGCGTCTGGCTGCGCCTCAGGCGCAGCTGACCGGAACGGCTCCAGCAGCTGGCAGTGTTCTGCAATCCGCTGTATCGTGGGATACGGCGCCAGCGGCACCTTGAAGCGCTCGGCGTTGAAGACTTGCGGCACCAGGCAGCAGTCGGCCAGCGTGGGAAGGTCGCCGTGGCAAAAGCGGCCCGTATCCGGCGAGTCGGCCAGCATTCGCTCCAGCGCGGCAAAGCCGGTCTCTACCCAATGCCGGTACCAGGCACTGCGGCCTTCGGCATCGATCTCCAACTGCTGCTCCAGGTAGCGCAATACCCGCAGGTTGTTCAGCGGATGTATTTCGCAGGCGATGGTTTGGGCCAATGCACGCACGCGTGCCCGGCCCAGTGGATCAGCCGGAAGCAGCGGTGGTTGCGGGTGGCACTCTTCCAGGTATTCGATGATGGCCATCGACTGCACCAGCGCCGCATCGCCATCACGCAGGACGGGTACCAGTCGATTGGGATTGAGCGCCGCAAAGTCCGCCGCATGCTGCTGCCCGCCGTCCTTCACCAGATGCACGGGCACAGCCTCCCAGGCCAGGCCCTTGAGGTTGAGCGCGATGCGCACGCGGTACGAAGCGGAGCTGCGGAAATAGGTGTAGAGCTTGAGCACGATTCAGGGGCAGGCCAGCGCCGGCAGCAAGGTGGCGGCGCACTCACCGAAGCCGATGCGCGCCGCGCCGGTCTTTTCGCACCAGCCGCGGAGCACGACGCGGTCGCCGTCATCCAGGAAGGCACGCTGCTCGCCGTTGGGCAGTGTCACAGGGTTCTTGCCGCCGACGGTCAATTCGATGAGTGCGCAGGCTTGGTCAAGCGTTGGGCCCGACAACGTGCCGGTGCCCAGCATGTCACCTGGCTGCAGATTGCAGCCATTGACGGTGTGGTGGGCGACCATCTGCGCCATCGTCCAGTAGGCGTGGCGATAGCTGGTGGCCGCCAGGCGCGTGGGGGCGTCACCCGCCTGGCGCATGCGTGCGGTTTGCAGCGCCGCTTCGAGCTGGATGTCGAAGGCGCCTTGCGCGCGGTTGGCCGGGCTGTCGAGGTAGGGCAGCGGCTGCGGGTCACCCGCCGGGCGTGTAGGCGGGGCTACGCGGTAGGGTGCAAGCGCCTCCAGCGTGACGACCCAGGGCGATATGGTGGATGCGAAGTTCTTCGACAGGAAAGGGCCGAGCGGCTGGTACTCCCAGGGCTGGATGTCACGCGCCGACCAGTCGTTGAGCAGCGTCAGTCCGAACACATGGGCATCGGTGTCGGCGATCGGAATGGGGTGGCCCAGTGCGTTGCCGGTGCCGATGAAGACGGCCAACTCCAGTTCGATGTCCATCTTCTTGCTCGGCCCGAAGACCGGTTCCGTGGCGCCGGGCGGCATGGTCTGCCCTTGGGGGCGATGGAAGTCCTGGCCGGAAACCGTAATGCTGGACGAGCGACCGTGGTAGCCGATCGGGATCCACTTGTAGTTGGGCAGCAGCGGGTTGTCGGGACGAAACTGCCTGCCGATGTTGGTGGCGTGGTGGATCGAGGTGTAGAAGTCGGCGTAGTCGCCGATCCTGGCCGGCACCGTGTACTCGGCCTCGCTCTGCGGCACCAGGCAGGCGCGCAGCGCGTCGGCCTGCGCCGCGCCCCGGCGCAGCGCGCGTGACAGCGCCAGGCGCAGGGCAGACCAGGCTGCCGGGCCCATGCCCATGAGGCGGTTCAGGCTGGCCTCGCCGGCGGCTGCGGCTGCGTCGGTGGTGATGACGCCCGCCGCGTGCGCCGCGCGCATGTCCAGGATCTGGTCGCCGATGGCGACGCCGCCGCGCCAGGCCTCGCTGAAGCCCCGGCGCCGGAAGACGCCGAAGGGCAGGTTCTGGATCGGGAAGTCGCAGCCCTCGTGGTTCGCGGACTCGACCCAGCTCTTGAGCGCCGGATCGTGGGTTTCGTTGAGTGTGCTCATCGTCGGTTTCTCCTTAGTTCGTAAACACGCTCTCAGCGCTGGTTCGGGTTGAAGTGCTTCTTCAGGCCTTGCCAGACCCGTGGGTATTCGCGCTGGCGGTGCGGCGATTCGAGTGCCTGCTGGGTGGCGTGGATGATGACGGGGGTCTCGAACATGATCGCCATGGTGTCGCGGATGTAGTCAGGCTGGCTGGTGTCGGCGGCGCTGGCCTTCTCGAAGGTGCTGGTGTCGGGGCCGTGCGCTGTCATGGTGTTGTGAATGGACATGCTGCCCGGCTCGAAGCCGCCGGCCTTGGCGTCGTACTGGCCGTGCACGTTGGCCATGAATTCGCCGGCCACGTTGCGGTGGAACCAGGGCGGGCGGAAGGTGTTTTCCATGGCCAGCACGCGCGGCGCGAAGGCGATGAAGTCCAGCGTGTCCACGCCCGGCGCGGCGCTGGGCGAGTGCAGCACCAGGTTGATGCACGGATCGGGGTGGTCGTAGCTGATGAAGCCAGTCACGTTGAACTTGCGCAGGTCGTACTTGTACGGCGCGTGCGTGCCGTGCCAGGCCACCACGTCAAGCGGGGAGTGGTCTGTCGGCGCCGACCAGAAGCCGCCGTCGAACTTGGCGAGAATCTCGTAGTCTCCCTCGACGTCCTCGAAGGCCGCCACGGGGGTCAGGAAGTCGCGCGGATGGGCCAGCCCGTTGGAGCCGATCACGCCCAGCGTGGGCAGTTGCAGCGGCGCGCCGAAGTTCTCGCAGACGAAACCGCGGGCCGCACCGTCGGGTAAGCGCACCTGGAAATGGATGCCGCGCGGGATGACGGCGATCTCCTGCGGTTCGACGGCCAGCGTGCCCAGCTCGGTGGCCAGCACCAGGCGGCCCTGCTGCGGCACGATCAGCAGCTCGCCGTCGGCGTCATAGAAGAAGCGCTTGTCCATCGACGCGGTGGCGGTGTAGACGTGGATGCCGCAGCCGGCGTTGCCGCCGATGGTCGTCATGCCGTCGATGAAATCGACCTTGGCGCCAGCGTCCGGCAGGGCGAACGGATCCCAGCGCATGCGGTTGGGCGGCGTGGGTGCCTGGCGGAAGCTGGACAGCCAGCGCTGGCCAGCCTGGCTGGGCACGAAGGTGCCATGGCCCGCAGCCGGCCGTATGCGGTACAGCCAGGAGCGGCGGTTGGCCGAGCGCGCGACGGTGAATGCCGTGCCGTTGATCTGCTCGGCGTACAGGCCGTAGGGCGCCTTTTGCGGCGAGTTGCCGCGATCGGGCAGGGCGCCGGGCAGGGCCTCGGTGGCGAACTCGTTGCCGAAGCCGTTCAGGTAGCGCAAGCCGGCGGTTTCGGTGTCTGCAGTCATGTCATTGCTCCTTGAGTCCGAATATCAATGTCCAAGATCGATGGCTTCACCGGGCCTGGCGGGCGTCAGCTGGCTGCCTTTGGCGGCGCCGGCGAAAAGCAGCAGCATCACCGCGGAGATCACCACGGGAACTGCCATGGCGAGAAAAATCTCTGCATTCGTCCAATGGAACTGGATCAGCACCCCGCCAAGCACCGGGCCGACGATGGAGCCCCAACGGCCAATGCCCAGGCTCCAGCCGACACCAGTGGAGCGCAGCGCGGTCGGGTAATAGGTGGCCGCCAGTGCATTGACCGCTGGCTGGCCGCCTATGATGCAGAAGCCGGTCACGGTCACCACCACGAACAGCAGGGACAAGGCAATACCTTCCTGCCCAATCATCGCGATGGTGACTGCGGCCAGGGCGAAGCAGGGCACGAGCACCTTGAAGAAGCCGATGCGGTCGATCACCGGCCCCATCAGCAGCGTGCCCAGCACCCCGCCCGCCTGCAGTGCCGTGCCCACCATCACCGCAGTGGAGGTCGAAAGCCCCGCGCTGGTGGCGATCGTCGGGAGCCAGCTCGACAGGAAATACAGGTTCAGCAGGTTCATGAAGTTCACGACCCACAGGAAGACCGTGGCCGCTCCCCGTCCGTCGCGGAACAGCTCCACGACGGGCGCGCCGTCCTGCCTGGTGTCCGGTAAGGCATAGCGCGTGCCGGCGTCGATATTCAGGGTGGGATCGATCTTGCGCAGCGTCCTGCCTACGTCGTCGAGACGGCGGCCCTTGACCACCAGGAACTGCATGGACTCGGGCACGAAGAAGTACATCAGCACCGACATCAGCAGCGGGAACACGCCGCCGAGATAGAAGACCGACTTCCAGCCCCAGGCCGGAATCATCCACGCCGACAGCAGGCCGCCCAGCACGGCCCCCACGGTATAGCCGCAGGACACCAGCATCATGAGCGTGACGCGCTTGTTCTTCGGGCTGAATTCGCCCGCCAGCGCCATGGCGTTCGGCATGATGGCGCCCAGGCCCAGCCCGGTGATGAAGCGGATGGCCTGCAGCTGGGGAATCGTCGTCACGTGGGCCGTCACCAGCATGCACAGGGCAAAAAAGACCGTGGCCCAGATCAGCACCGGCCGGCGCCCGATCTTGTCGGCCAGCACACTGAGCGTGAGCGAACCCACCAGCATGCCGAAGAGCCCCGCTCCGAACACCGGGCCCAACTCGGCTTTGCTTACGCCCCAGTCGGCAATGATGGCTGGAGCCACATAGCCCATGGACTGTACGTCGAACCCGTCCATGACCACGGTGATGCCCACCATGATCAGGATCCAAAGCTGGCTTCGGCTGAGCCTGTTGTTGTCGATGACCGAGGAAATGTCGATGGTCTGCGCGGCACTCATGCAACAAGACCTTCCACCGGGAAACATTGCCCCACCCTGCCTACACCGTGGCGTTTCATGTGGGCGCGCGCCGGGGAGCCGCGCTTCGGATCATTGAACATGCCTTGTCTCCGTTGATCGACGTGCGGGTACATTGAATCGTCAATGCACTTTTTTGACAAATGGAGTTTTTCGATCAATTTATCGGGATGAGCGATGAATGTCACTCTGCGTCAGTTGCGCGCCTTCGTTACCGCAGCCCAGTTAGGAAGCTTCACTGAAGCGGCCGCAGAACTGAACATCACCCAGTCCACGCTTAGCGGGCTCATCAAGGAACTGGAGCAGGCGCTGGGCGTGCAGATCCTCCTGCGCACGACGCGTAAGGTCGAGTTGTCCGGCGTTGGCAAGGAGTTCTTGCCGTTGACCGCACGCATTCTCCAGGATCTCGACGAAGCTCTTCGAGCGATTGCAGATCTCAAGTCGCTTAAATCTGGCGTCGTGCGTATCGCCGCTCCGCAGCTGATGGCCTGCACGCTGCTGACCGATGTCGTGGGCGCTTTCACCAAGCAGCATCCGGGGGTGGACGTCCGCCTGTCGGACAGCATCGTGGATGACGTGCTGCCCAAGGTGCACAGCGGCGAAGTGGATTTCGGGATAGGCCCGGAGCGTCCTGCAAACCGGGAAATTGCGGCCCAACCGTTGTTTGACATGCCGTTCGTCGCGGTACTTCCGCAGGGTCATCCACTGACCAGGCTCAAGCGCCTGTCATGGGCGCAGTTCCTGCGCCACCCTGTCATTTCCCTGCAGGGCGAATACACGCAGTTGCTGCGCCGCGACCTGCTGCTGGCGTCAGACCAGTTGACGTTCGCACCCAGCAAGGAGGTCGTATTCATGACGACGGCGCTCGGCCTGGTCGGTTCCGGCATTGGTGTAACGGTTTGCCTTCCCTATGCCCGCTCATTGGTCAAGCTCTACGGACTTCAAACGCGATCACTAGTCGCACCCACTGTGCGACGTCAGTTCTATCTGCTGGCACGGCGCGATCGCGTGATCTCTCCTGCGGCACGAGCGTTCTCCGAGTATCTGTTGGCCTATGTCGCCCGGCGGAAATGGGGCACCATGGAGGAATGAAGGCGGTCGCGGATTGCCCTAGTCACGGGCTTGCCGTGGCAACGGCTGGACTGCCTTCACCATCGCGGTCAAGCAACCGGTTTCATGTGCCAACGACTGGCCGAGGGCCTTGTCCAGGCGCAGTTGACGACATTGCAGCGATGCCGGTCATTTTTGGTTGAATGAAGCAATACACCCCAAAATGAGGGTATTCCTGTTCGTTGTGCAGGCGCGGCCTGCCTAGAATCTGCTGCACTGCAATACCAGACGGGCCAGAGACCCGAGGAGCCGTAAGTGTCTGACAACAATGCCGCGCCAGAACCCAAATCCGCGCAACGCGTGATCAAGAAGTACCCCAATCGTCGGCTGTACGACACCTCCACGTCCACCTATGTGACGCTGGCCGAGGTCAAGCAGCTGGTGATGAATGGGGAGTCCGTCGCCGTGCGCGATGCCAAGAGCGGCGAAGATCTCACGCGCAGCATCCTGCTGCAGATCATTCTGGAAGAGGAGGCCGGGGGCGCGCCCATGTTCAGCGAGTCGGCGCTGGCCAATATCATCCGTTTCTATGGCCATGCCATGCAGGGCTTCATGGGCGCCTATCTCGAAAGGAACGTGCAGATGTTCACCGAGGTGCAGGCCAAGCTGGCTGAGCAGACCCAGGGCCTGACGCCGGAGATGTGGTCGCAGTTCATGAACCTGCAGTCGCCCATGATGAAGGGCCTGATGGGCAACTACATGGAGCAGTCGCAAAGCATGTATGAGCAGATGCAGGAACAGATGCAGAAGCAGACCGAGCAGATGCTGGGCGCGTTCGGCATGAAAAAACGCTGACAGAAACGACGGTCTCAAGGGAACTGGGACAATACGGGGGATGAGCGACACACTCTCCCCCACCAAGGCACCCAAGATCGGCTTCGTCAGCCTGGGCTGCCCCAAGAACCTGACGGACTCCGAACTCATCCTCACGCAGCTCTCGGCCGAGGGCTACGAGACCTCCAAGACTTTCCAGGGCGCCGACCTGGTGGTCGTCAACACCTGCGGCTTCATCGACGACGCCGTGCGCGAGAGCCTGGACACCATCGGCGATGCGCTGGCCGAGAACGGCAAGGTGATCGTCACCGGCTGCCTGGGCGCGCGCTCGGGCGACGATGGCGGCAACCTCGTCAAGGGCGTGCACCCGAGCGTGCTGGCCGTCACCGGCCCGCATGCCGCGCAGGAGGTGATGGAGCATGTGCACCAGCACCTGCCCAAACCCCACGACCCGTTCCTGGACCTGGTGCCCGGCAGCTTTGGCGAGGCCGGCATCAAGCTCACGCCGCGCCACTATGCCTATCTGAAGATTTCCGAGGGCTGCAACCACCGCTGCACCTTCTGCATCATCCCGTCGATGCGCGGCGACCTGGTGTCGCGCCCGGTTGGCGACGTGCTCAAGGAGGCGAGGGCGCTGTTCGAGGGCGGGGTGAAGGAGCTGCTGGTGGTGAGCCAGGACACCTCGGCCTATGGCGTGGACGTGAAATACCGCACCGGCTTCTGGGACGGCAAGCCCGTGCGCACGCGCCTCCTGGAGCTGGTGCAGACCCTGGGCGAGATCGCCAAGTCCTATGGCGCCTGGGTGCGCCTGCACTATGTCTACCCCTACCCGAGCGTGGACGACATCGTGCCGCTGATGCAAGAGGGCCTGGTGCTGCCCTATCTGGACGTGCCCTTCCAGCACAGCCACCCCGACGTTTTGAAGCGCATGAAGCGCCCGGCCAGCGGCGAGCGGAATCTGGAGCGCATCCAGCGCTGGCGCGAGATCTGCCCCGAGCTGGTGGTGCGCAGCACCTTCATCGCCGGCTTTCCGGGCGAGACGGAGGCAGAGTTCGAGCACCTGCTCGAGTTCCTGCGCGAGGCGCAGATCGACCGCGCGGGCTGCTTTGCCTACAGCAACGTGAAGGGCGCCGCAGCCAATGAGTTGCCGGGTATGCTGCCGATCGAGCTGCGCGAGGAACGCCGCGCGCGCTTCATGGCCGTGGCCGAGGAGGTCTCCACCGCCCGCCTGCAGCGCCGCGTGGGCCAGACCCTGCAGGTGCTGGTGGACAAGTCCGTGGGCCTGGGCAAGAAGGGCGGGGTGGGCCGCAGCTGGGCCGATGCGCCGGAGATCGACGGGCAGGTAGCACTGCTGCCGCCCGAGAAGGTCAGCAAGAGCTACAAGGTGGGCGACTTCGTCAGGGCGCGCATCGTCGGCACCCAGGGTCATGACCTGGTGGGCATGCCCGTCTGATAACCCCCGGGCGCCATAAAAAAAGGAGCGTGCAAACCACGCTCCTTTTTGATGGGGGCAAGCTGCCGTCAGCCGCCCACGGCCAGCAGCTCCACGTCGAACTTGAGTGTCGCGTTGGGCGGAATCACGCCACCGGCGCCGCGTGCGCCATAGCCCAGCGCGGCCGGGATGATGAGCGTGCGCTGGCCGCCGATCTGCATGCCCTGCACGCCCTCGTCCCAGCCCTTGATGACCATGCCCGCGCCCAGGGGGAATTCAAACGGGTCGCCCCGGTCGCGGCTGGAATCGAACTTGGCGCCCTGCTGGCCGTCCTGGTAGAGCCAGCCCGTGTAGTGCACGCGCACCGACTGGCCGCGCGCAGCCTGGGCGCCGGTGCCGACCACGGTGTCTTCGTACTGCAGGCCGGAGGCGGTGGTGGTGAGAGCCATATGATTCCCTTTGTTCCTTTTGTTGATTCAAAAATAATAGCTGCCAGCGCTTTGCTGGCAAGTGACAGCGCTTGAAAACGCTGAAATTTGCACCGGACAGGCCGGCGGCTCACTTCTTTGCGCGTGCCGCCACCCAGCGGTTCGCAAAGGCCTGCACGTCGGACAGGCGCTTGAGCAAGTCCTGCCCCGAGGGCGTGACGATGTAGCCGTCGCTGCCGTGATCCAGAAAGCCCGCTTCGCGCAGCTCCTTGATGCGGGTGTTGAGGGTGTTGGGCGTGATGCCGCCCACGCTGTCCTGCAGCAGGCGGAAGGTCTGTGGGTGGCCGTCGCGCAGCGCCCACAGCACGCGCAGCGCATAGCGGCATTCGAGCCGCTCGAACAGCTGAAAGACGGCGGCGTTTTCCTTGGAGCTCATGAACGCTTCTCCTTGCGCTTGGGTTGAGTGAAAAAGGCCAATCCGCCAGCGGCGGGATGACCATGGTCGCAAAAAACGATAGCAATATAACGCGGAATTCGCTCCGCTACAAGTTTGCTAGCTCTAGGCGTATGTCTGACCTGCGCGAGTGTCAGAAAATTGCCGATTCTGATGTCGCATGTTGCCCGCGCTCGGCCAGATGCTGGATCAGCAGCCGCGCCGCGGGCGACAGGCTCGCCTCGTCGCGATGGCAGATGGCGAAGCGCCGCAGCGCCCAGTCGTCGGCCAACGGCACCACGCGCACGCCGGTGCTGGCGGCGAAGGGCTCGGCCACCTCCTGCGGGATCACGCTGATGGCCAGGTTGGCGCGCACCACGCGCAGCGCCGCGTCAAAGTTGGACACCTGCACGCGGTGCGTGAGCGTCCTGCCCGCCACGGCCGCGGCGCGCGTCAGCAGCTGCTGCACCGCGCTGAGGGCGGGCATGCTCACGAATTCGTGCTCCAGCACATCGGCAAAGCGCACGCGCGCGGCCTGGGCCACGGGGTGCGCCGGGTGCGCGACGATGGCCAGGTGGTCGTGGCGGTAGCCGCGCGTGTGCAGGCCCGAGAGCTCGGCCGCGTCCCAGCAGATACCCACCGAGGCGCTGCCTTCGCGGATGCCGCGCACCACCTCGGGGCTGACGCGTTCCTCCATGCTTACCCGGATGTCGCGGTGTGCCGAGTCTTGCAGGAAGGCGGCCACGTCATCGGCCAGCGACTCGGCCATGACGGACGCGGTAACCAGCATGCGCACATGGCCGCGGATGCCGGTGCCGAACGCCGCCATGTCGCGCTCGATGCGGCCGACGCTGGCCAGCATCTCGCGCGCGTGCTCCAGCAGCGTCTCGCCCGCCGGGGTAGGCACCACGCCGTGGCGCCGGCGTACCAGCAGGGGCGTGCCCACCGTGTCCTCCAGCTGGGCCAGCCGCTTGCTCACGGCCGAGCCGACGATGGCCTCCTGCTCCGCCGCGCGGGCAATGCTGCGGTGCTCGCATACGGCGACGAAGAGCTTGAGTGATTGCAGGTCGGGCAGGCGCATGAGGTGTTCCTGATGGGAATTTCAAGACTTCCAAAATAGATGAGACGTAGTGTGATGGAATTTCTAAAATCCTGATCCAACGCAAACCCCAAGAGATTCGCCCATGCCCCTGACCACCGACACCCCCCGCGCCATCGTGCGCGAAGTAGGCCTGCGCGACGGCCTGCAAAGCATCGCCACCATCGTCTCCACGGCGCACAAGATCGAGTGGCTGGACGCCGCCCATGCCGCTGGCCAGCGCGAGATCGAGGTCGGCTCCTTCGTGCCCGCGCGCCTCTTGCCGCAGCTGGCCGACACGGCCGAGGTGCTGGCCCATGCGCTCACGCTGCCGGGACTGGTGGCTTCGGTGCTGGTGCCCAACCTGCGCGGCGCCGAGCGCGCCATGGAGTGCGGCGCGCACTGGATGATCGTGCCGCTCTCGGCCAGCCACGCGCACAGCCTGGCGAATCTGCGCAAGACGCCCGATGAGGTGGTGGCCGAGGTGGCCCGCATCCGCGCCGCGCGCGACGCGGCCGGCAGCCGCACGCAGATCGAGGGCGGCGTGGGCACGGCCTTCGGCTGCACCATCCAGGGCGCGGTGGCCGAGGACGAGGTGCTGCGCCTGCTGCAGGCGCTGCTCGACGCCGGCGCCGACCGCGTGAGCCTGGCCGACACCGTGGGCTATGCCGACCCGGCCGGCGTGCAGCGCCTGTTCGAGAAGGCGCGTGCCCTGGTGGGCGAGCGCCTGGCCGCGGCGCATTTCCACGACACGCGCGGCATGGGCCTGGCCAATTGCTACGCCGCCTGGCAGACCGGCATCACGCGCTTCGACGCCTGCCTGGCCGGAATCGGAGGCTGCCCGCACGCGCCCGGCGCCAGCGGCAACGTGACCACCGAAGACCTGGCCTTCATGCTGGAGCGCATGGGCCTCGCCACGGGGCTCGACGTGCCCGCGCTGCTGGCGCTGCGCCGGCGCGTCGAGGGCTGGCTGGCCGGCGAAACCCTGCACGGCACGCTGTGGCAGGCCGGCCTGCCCCAAACCGCCGTACCCGCTGCCGATTTGGCGGCGGCCTGAATCTTTTCCTTGCTGTTCCTATGACATCCACTGCTGCTCCTTCCTCCGCCACCCGCCTGCCGCTCGAAGGCCTGCGCGTCGTTGAATTCACCCACATGGTCATGGGCCCCACCTGCGGCATGGTGCTGGCCGACCTGGGGGCCGAGGTCATCAAGGTCGAGCCCGTCGATGGCGACCGCACGCGCCAGCTGTTGGGCGCGGGTGCTGGCTTCTTCCCCATGTTCAACCGCAACAAGAAGAGCATCGCCATCGACCTGCGCAGCCCCGAGGGGCTGGAGGTGGCGATCCGCCTGGCCAGCAGCGCCGACGTGGTGGCGCAGAACTTCAAGCCCGGCGTGATGGCCAAGTATGGTCTGGACTATGTGGCGCTGTCGCGCCTGAACGAGCGCCTGGTCTACGTGAACCACACCGGCTTTCTGCCCGGCCCGTATGAGCACCGCACGGCGCTCGACGAGGTGGTGCAGATGATGGGCGGCCTGGCCTACATGACGGGCCGCCCGGGCGACCCGCTGCGCGCGGGCAGCAGCGTGAATGACATCATGGGCGGCATGTTCGGCGCCATCGGTGCCATGGCGGCGCTGATGCAGCGTGCGCAGACCGGGCGCGGGCAGGAGGTGGACTCGGCCCTGTTCGAGAACAACGTGTTCCTGGTCGGCCAGCACATGATGCAGTACGCCGTGACGGGCGAGCCCGCCGCGCCCATGCCGGATCGCATCTCGTCCTGGGCCGTGTACGACGTGTTCAGCGTGAAGGACGGCGGGCAGATTTTCCTGGCGGCGGTGAGCGATGCGCAGTGGCAGACCTTCTGCGACGCCATGGGCTACGCCGACCTGAAGGCCGACCCGCAGTACGCCCGCAACAACGACCGCGTGCGCGCGCGCCCCACACTGCTGCTGGAGCTGCGCCAACGCCTGGCCGCGCATACGGCCGAGGAACTGGCGGCGATCTTCGAGCGCCACGGCCTGCCGTTTGCGCCCATCCGCCGGCCGGAAGAGCTGTTCGACGACCCGCATCTCGCCGCCACCGGCGGCCTGGCCGACATCACGCTGCCCGACGGCGAGCGCGCCGGAGCCACGGCGCAGGTCACCCTGATGCCGCTGCGCATGGACGGCCAGCGCCTGGCCGTGCGCAGCGACCCGCCGCGCCTGGGCGAGCACACGGCCGCGCTGCTGGCCGGCCTGGGCTACACGCCCGAGCAGATGCAGGCGCTGCGCGGCGCCGCGGCCGTGGCCTGAACAACAGATAGAACCACCGGAGACAACATGAGCACCACCGATACCATCGAGCGCCGCGGCGCACCCATCACCCGCCGCGGCGCCCTGGCCTGGGGCGCCCTGGCCTTGGCCGCGCCCACCGTGGCGCTGGCGCAGGGCGAGGGAAGGCCGCTGCGCATGATCCTGCCGGTGTCGGCCGGCTCGGGCGCCGACGGCGCCATGCGCGCGATTCAAGGAAGCCTGGCCAAGGCACTGGGCCACCCCGTGGTCATAGAGAACCTGCCGGGCGCGGGCGGCATCTCGGGCACGATGCAGATCGTGCGGGCGCCCAAGGACGGCAGCGTCATCGGCGTGGTCTCCAACAACCATGTGGTGAACCCGGCCGTGTACAAAAGCATCCCGTTCGATTCGCTGAACGACATCACGCCCATCACGCTGATCGGCACCACGCCCTTCGTGCTGGTGGCCAACCCCGCCGTGCCCGCCAAGACGGTGCAGGAGCTGGTGGCCTACGCCCGGACGCATCCGGGCGTGCTGAATTACGGATCCTCGGGCAACGGCACCATCCTGCACTTGGCCGCAGCCATGTTCGTGGATCAGGCGGGGCTGGACATCAAGCACATTCCCTACCGCGGCATGGGCCCGCTGCTCAACGACATCCTGGGCGGCCAGGTACAACTGGGCGTGGTGGCCGTGGCACCGGCCGCCGGCCACATCAAGAGCGGCGCGCTGCGCGCCCTGGGCGTGACCTCGGCGGCGCGCGTGGCGTCGCTGCCGCAGGTGCCCACGATCGCCGAGCAGGGCCTACCCGGCTATGAACTGGATGGCTGGATTGCCGCCATCGGCCCCGCGGGCCTGCCCAAGGCCGAGGTGGAGCGCATCTACCAGGGCTTTCAGCGCGCCCTGCAGACGCCCGAGGCGCGCGAGGCGATGACGGCGCAGGGCTACGTGATCCGCCTGCCGCGGCCCGATGAGACCGCCGCCTTCTTCCGCTCCGAGGCCGCACGCATGGCACGGGCCGTGAAGAATGCGAATGTGAAGATGGATTGAACCTAGATTCGGCAGTTGACCGCTTGCAACCTTCTGGAAAGCCGCATGGATACTGACGTTCCCTGCTTCGCTACCGTTCACCTGTTGGGTGAGAGCGCTACGCGCTCGCCAGCACCGCGCTCGCCGCACCATGCGGCGTTGCTCCTCCTTGCGGGCAGTAGCCCGCAGCGTCGTCACG
>JAFEER010000284.1 GCA_018240985.1 Pseudomonadota bacterium | reverse complement strand
CCGCATGGCGGCGCTGCTGGCGGGTCTGCCGGTGGATGTGCCGGGCAGCACGATCAACCGCCTGTGCGGCTCGGGCCTGGACGCCGTGGGCACGGCGGCGCGCGCCATCAAGGCGGGCGAGGCACGGCTGATGATCGCCGGCGGCGTGGAGAGCATGAGCCGCGCCCCCTTCGTCATGCCCAAGGCGGACAGCGCCTTCAGCCGCAGCAACGCCGTGTACGACACGACGATTGGCTGGCGCTTCATCAACAAGCTGATGAAGCAGCACTACGGCGTCGATTCCATGCCCGAGACGGCCGAGAACGTGGCCGACGACTTCCAGATTGAGCGCGAGGCCCAGGACCGCATGGCGCTCGCCAGCCAGCAAAAGGCCGCCGCGGCCATTGCCGCCGGCCACCTGGCGCAAGAGATCGTGCCCGTGCACATCCCGCAGAAAAAGGGCGACCCCATCATCGTCAGCCAGGACGAGCACCCGCGTGCCACCACCATGGAGGCGCTGGCCAAGCTCAAGGGCGTGGTGCGGCCTGACGGCACGGTGACGGCCGGCAACGCATCTGGCGTGAACGACGGCGCCTGCGCCCTGCTGCTGGCCAACGAAGAGGCCGCCAAGGCCTACGGCCTGACGCCGCGCGCCCGCGTGGTCGGCATGGCCGTGGCCGGCGTGGCGCCACGCATCATGGGCTTTGGCCCGGCGCCGGCCGTGCGCAAGGTGCTGCAGCTCACGGGACTGACGCTTGAGCAGATGGACATCATCGAGCTCAACGAAGCCTTCGCCGCCCAGGGCCTGGCCGTGCTGCGCGACCTGGGTATTGCCGACGACGACAAGCGCGTCAACCAATGGGGCGGCGCCATCGCCCTGGGCCACCCGCTGGGTGCATCGGGCGCGCGCCTGGCCACCACCGCCGTGAACCAGCTGCATACGCTGGGCGGCAAGTACGCGCTGTGCACCATGTGCATCGGCGTGGGCCAGGGCATAGCCGTGGTGCTGGAGCGCGTGTGAGCGCCGCAGCCCATCCATCTCACATGACCAAGACACAGGAAAAACGCATGACCCCATTCCGTCACATCGCACGCCGCCAGTTGCTGGCCGGCCTGGCCCTGGCCGCAGCCGGTGCGCTGCCCCTGGCTGCAGCCGCGCAGAACTACCCCACCAAGCCCGTGACCATCATCGTGCCGTTCTCGGCCGGCGGCACCACCGACATCCTGGCGCGCATCGTGGGCCAGGGCCTGACGACCGAGCTGGGCCAGCCTTTCCTGGTGGACAACCGCGCCGGCGCGGGCGGCAACATCGGCGGCGCGCTGGCGGCCAAGGCACAGGCCGACGGCTACACGCTGTTCATGGGCACGGTGGGCACGCACGCCATCAACCAGGCGCTGTACAAGAAGATGCCGTTTGACCCGGTGAAGGACTTCGCGCCGATCTCGCGCGTGGCCACGGTGCCCAACCTGCTGGTGGCCAACCCCAAGGAGCCATACAAGACCGTCAAGGAGCTGATCGCATACGCCAAGGCCCACCCTGGCAAGGTGACCTTCGGCTCGCCCGGCAGCGGCGCCTCGCCCCATGTGTCGGGCGAGCTGTTCAAGAGCATGACCGGCACCGACCTGCTGCACGTGCCCTACAAGGGCAGCGCCCCGGCCATGACCGACTTGCTGGGCGGGCAGACCTCCATCATGTTCGACAACATGCCATCGGCCATCCAGCATGTGCGTTCGGGCAAGCTGCGCCCCATCGCCGTGACCACGGCCAAGCGCTCGCCCGAGCTGCCCGACGTGCCGACCATCGCCGAGTCCGGCGTGCCCGGCTACGAGGCCATGTCCTGGTTCGGCCTGTTCGCCCCCGCGGCCACCCCCAAGCCGGTTCTGGACAAGCTGAACGCGGCCCTTGTCAAGGTGCTGAACCAGCCCGACGTGAAGAAGAAGATCGCCGAGCAGGGCGGCGACGTGGTGGCCGAGACGCCGGCCCAGTTTGCCGCCTTCATCAAGAGCGAAAGCGCCAAGTGGGGCAAGGTGGTGAAGGATTCGGGCGCCACCGTCGATTGATTCTTTAACTATCAAAATAAGAGCTTGCGGCGCCCGCCAGATGGGCGCTGCAGGCTCTTTTTATTTGTGCGGATAAACCGGTGTGCTTTGGGTCTGGACAAGGCGTTAACGGTATCGATCCGTAAGTAGGGCGAGGATTCGGGCGCCACTCAGGCCGCAAAGACGCGGTTTCATGTTCCGCAGGGCGCCACGGGGGCCAGTTGTCGGGAAATTTGACATTGCCGCCCCGCCCAGTTTGGCGCCCACACTTTATTTTTGCGGATATACCGGTGTGCTTTGGGTCTGGACAAGGCGTTAACGGGATGATTCGTAAGCATAGCGAGGACTCGCTGCGCCACTTAGGCCGCAAAGACGCGGTTTGATGTTCCGCAAGGCGCCGGGCACCGCACCGGGGCCAGTTGTCGGAAAATTTGACATTGCCGCCCCGCGCAGTTCGGCCTCTCATAAATTCTCTAATCAAATCAATAACTTGCTTTTTGGGCATGGTTGATGCGTGTTGCTTGTCGCATGTTCAACAATCCTGATTGGAGGTTTCTATGCGGAACACATGCAAGATCGCGCTGTCGTCCTTGGCCATAGCGGCGGGGTTGCTGACCGCTGGCGCGGCGCGTGCGGATTTGGTGGTCTACGTCGGCTATGCCGACAACCTGAGGGCCAGCGGCTTCTTCCCCACGCCATGGTTGGGCGGGGCCGGCGTCGTGTCCCAGTCCAGCGCCGCCCAGAGCTTCGACTCCGGCGCGGTGCGCATCGACAACACCGGTGCCAGCGCCGTGACGATCTCCGGCTTCAAGGTGGTGCTCAACAGCGGCTTGAGCCCCACCACCTTCAATTTCTGGAATCCCCTCACCATCGGCGCGGGCCAGACCGGCATCTTCACGCAGACAGCTGAGTTCAACTTCGACTCCAGCGACTTCGGTCCACTGGGTGCGGGGCCAATAGCCGTAGACGCTACCCACCCTCTAGGCGGTTGCACCAATCCGGGGGCGCTGACGGCGGGGCAGCAAGCCGACTGTCTGAAAGCGATCCCGGTGGTTTCCTTCTCGGCCGATGGTGGAGCAACGACGCAGTCCTTCAATGACACGGGCTACATCCTCAACACCTTTGGCTGGGACTTCGTCAATAACACGGTGGACTTTAATGAGTCGATCAAATGGAACCTGATCGGCCAGGAGGCTAACCGCAACGGTGTACCCGAACCCGCGACGCTGTCCTTGCTGGGGCTGGCATTGGCGGGCATCCTGGCCAAGCAGCGCCGCCGCAGGGCGTCGCGCTAACCCCTGGCGCGGTTGACGGCTCCTTGACGGCTCCATCTGCGGGGCAGCGGGCGCCGCGAACAGATCGTCAACAAGCGCTTACGGCGACCGGGGTGGCCGCGGCGCATCCGGCGCCAGCCCGCTGCCGGCCTCGGCCGCAGCCATGCGCTCCTGGCGCTCCTTGGCCAACTGCTCCACCAGTTGGTGGCGCCCCTGCTTGGCGACGGCGATCATGGCCTCGTGGTCGTTGTGCAGTTCGTACATGCGCTCGGCCAGCGTGAGGTTGTAGGCGCGAAAGCGCTCGGTCAGCGCATCGGCCTCGGCATGCGGCAGGCCGGACAGCTCCAGCACCGTGCGCGCGGTGCGCAGGCTGGATTCGAACAGCTCGCGCTCCACATGCTCCACGCCCATGTCACGCAGGGCGTGCAAGTGCGTCACATCGCGCGCGCGGGCCACGATCGTGAGGTGTGGGAAATGTTTCCTCGCCAGCTGCACGATCTTGAGCGACTGATCCGGCGCATCCACCGCCACCACCAGGATGCGCGCCTGCTGCGCCCCTGCCATGCGCAGCAGGTTGACGCGCGTGGCGTCGCCATAGAACACGCGGTAGCCGAAGGTGTGCGCCACCTCCAGCATCTCCACGCTGTGGTCCAGCACCGTGGCAGGCACGCCCTGGGCCAGCATCATGCGGGCCACGATCTGCCCGTAACGCCCGAAGCCGGCGATGATCACCGGCGCTGTTTGGGGCTCTGCCATCTCTTGTGGCGGCGCCTCGGCGTCGCTTTTGAGTGTGGCGTGGCGCCTGAGCAGCGCGCGATCCAGCCACACCAGCAGCAGCGGGCTCAGCAGCATGGACAGGGCCACGGCGCCGATCAGCAGCGAGGCGTTGTCGGTGGAAATGGCACCGAACGAGGCGCCGGACTGGAACACCACGAAGGCGAACTCGCCGCCCTGCGCCAGGAGCAGCGTGAACACCGGCCGCTCCTGGTAGGGCATGCCGGTCAGGCGTGCCAGCAGCCAGATCACGCCGGCCTTGAGGGCCAGAAAACCCAGCAGCAGCGCCAGCATAGTCCAGGGCTGGCCGAGGATCACGCCGAAGTCGATGCTCATGCCCACCGCGATGAAGAACAGGCCCAGCAGCAGGCCCTTGAAGGGTTCGATGTCGGTCTCCAGCTCGCGCCGGTATTCACTGTCGGCCAGCAACACCCCGGCCAGAAACGCCCCCAGCGCCATCGACAGCCCGATCGACAGCATCAGCATGGCAGTGCCCACCACCAGGAACAGCGAGGTGGCGGTGAAGATCTCGGGCGTCTTGCTCTTGGCGATCCAGCGCAACAGCGGCCGCAGCACCCAGCGCCCGCCAAACACAATGGCGCCCACCATGGCGACGATCTTCAGCACCTCGGGCAGTAGATCCAGCGGTGCATGCGGGTGGGCCGCCTCGGCGCGCGCCGCCACGCCCAGAAGCGGCAGCAGTGCCAGTATCGGAATCGCCGCCACGTCCTGGAACAGCAGAATGGCGAAGGCCTTCTGCCCGCTGTCGGTGCGCATCAGGTTGCGCTCGTTGATCACCTGCAGCGCAATCGCTGTGGACGACAGCGCCAGTCCCAGTGCCCCCACCAGCGCCACGCGCCAGGGCAGGCCCAGCGCCCAGGCGCAGGTCCACAACAGCAGGGCGCAGCCCAGCATTTGCGCCGTCCCCAGGCCGAAGATGGGGCGGCGCAGGTTCCAAAGCCGGCTGGGCTGCAGCTCCAGCCCCACCAGGAACAGCATCAGCACCACGCCGAACTCGGCAAAGTGCAATATGTCCTGCACATTGCTCACCAGGCCCAGGCCCCAGGGCCCAATCGCGATGCCCGCCGCCAGATAGCCAATGATGGCCCCCAGCCCCAGCGCGCGCGCAATCGGCACGGCGATCACGGCCGCGGCCAGGTAGGTGAATCCGTAGGTGAGCCAGACGGGAGCTTGGGCCATGGAAACGGGGCAAAACAGTCGGCCGAGATTGTGACATCTCAGTTCCGCCGACGCGCGAGGGAGTCGGCGCGGGAGGCGCGGCCGATAGAATCACCGCTTTTCCTCACCACATTTTCCCGGCGCGGCGCGATATGGACTGGCATACCTGGATAGCTTTTTTTGCGGCGTCGTGGGTGATTGCCATATCGCCGGGCTCGGGCGCCGTGCTGTCCATGAGCCATGGACTGTCTTACGGTGTACGCAAGACCGGCGCCACCATCCTGGGGCTGGAGCTGGGGCTGCTGTTCATCCTCATCGTGGCGGGCGCGGGCGTGGGCTCGCTGCTGATTGCGTCGGAACTCGCCTTCACCGTGGTCAAGGTGCTGGGCGCCTGCTACCTCATCTACCTGGGCTTCAGCCAGTGGCGCGCGGGCTCGGCCGGTACCCTGGGCGGCGACATGCTGGCCGCGCCCTTGAGCTGGCGCCGGCGCGTGCTGACCGGCATGCTGACGAATGCCACCAACCCCAAGGGCATCCTGTTCATGGTAGCCGTGCTGCCCCAGTTCATGAGCGAATCGCGCCCGTTGTGGAGCCAGCTGCTGGTCATGGCCGTGACCCTGATCGCGGTCGATCTGATCGTCATGAACGGCTATGCCGCCAGCGCCAGCGTGCTGCGCCGCTGGATGCAGAACCCCAGCGCCATGCGCGCGCAAAACCGCGTCTTCGGCGGCCTGCTGATGCTGGTGGGCACGGGGCTGTTCTTCGTCAAGCGTGGTACCCAGCATGCTTGATGCTCTTGTAGTTATAGCTATCAGCGCTTGATGGATGGGCGCTGGAAACTGATTTCATTCAAACCGTAGAGGGAGCTCAGATGCCGGTTATCGCAGTTGCCAGCCCCAAGGGCGGCGTAGGCAAATCCACCTTGTCCACCAATATCGCGGCCTACTATGCCAGCCGCGGGCACCAGGTCGTGCTCGGTGACGCAGACCGCCAGCAGTCCGCACGCCTGTGGCTCAAGCAGCGCCCGGCCACGGCACGCCCCATAGGCGGCTGGGAGGTGGATGCCGACTGGATCAGCGCCCCGCCGAAGCAGGCCACGCATGCCGTGCTGGACACACCCGCGGGCCTGGGCGGCTGGCGCCTGAAGGATGCGCTCAAGCTGGCCGACCGCATCATCGTGCCGCTGCAGCCCAGCCTGTTCGACATCTTTGCCACGGGCGAATACCTGGACCAGCTGGCGGCGAAGCGCCCAGGGGGCCTCGCCCAGGTGGCCATCGTCGGCATGCGCGTCGATCCGCGCACCATCGTCGCCGAGAAGCTGCGCAACTTTGTCGACAGCCTGGGCATTCCGGTGCTGGGCTACCTGCGCAACACCCAGAACTATGTGCAACTTGCGGCGCAGGGGCAGGGGGTGTTCGACCTTTCGGGCTCGCGCGTGGCGCGCGACCAGGAGCAGTGGCAGGGCATCTGCGACTGGCTGGACGCGGCCTGAGCGCGGGACGTGAAAAAGGCCGCTGCGCCCCAGGAGGGCGAGCGGCCTACATTGCCTACAGGCAGCCTCGCGGCGCCTGGCTCCGAGGCTCTCAGTCTTCGGCCATTGGCTTGGCGTGGGCGTGCTCCTGGGCGGCGGCGCGGCCCTCGGCGCGCACCTCGGCGCGTGTCCGCGTGCTGGTGCCCATGGGGGCGGGCATGTTGTACGACTCGTCATAGCGCGGCAGGGTGCCGTTGGCGCGCTCAGCCTTCACTTCGGCTTTCACCTCCGCGCGGGTGAGTGTGCTGGGCTGCGACTGCATGGCGTTGTTGGTGCTCCAGCCGGCTTCGCTATATCCATATTGATCGGCATGGGCGGTGGCAATGGCGCCCAGGGTCATCGCGGCGGCGATCAGGACGCGTGCGTTCGTGCGCATGGTGGAAGTCCTTTCATTGCAGGGTTTTTGATTCCCGGTGCTCAGGCCATAGCCCGTGCTCCAGGGGCTGAGGACGGACGCGGTCAAAGGTGCAATGCCGCCCATTGGTGCTACTGTATGCAGGGATATCCCTGAGAAAAAGCAGCGTTTTTGCAATGATTGACTATCGAAGTTGAAATAATCGTGCCCGTTGCAACGGCGGGTGTTTGAGCATGGACAGGCTGATCACGATGCGTGTGTTCCAGACCGTGGCCGACCAGGGCGGCTTCGCGGCCGCGGCGCGCGCCCTGGATATGTCGCCCGCGACGGTGACGCGGTTTGTGGCCGATCTGGAGCGCGATGTGGGCGCGCGTCTGTTGCAGCGCAGCACGCGCCGCGTGTCGCTGACCGAGGCGGGCGCGGCCTATCTGACCCGCGTGCGCGCGATCCTGGCGAATGTGGATGAGGCGCGCGCCGTGGCGCAGGAATACACCATGGGCATGAGCGGCGTGCTGCGCGTGTGTGCCGGCCCGGTGGTGGCCACGCATGTCCTGGCGCCGTTGGTGGCCGAGTTCCGTGCCCGCAACCCGGCCGTGCGGCTCGACATCCATGTGCGGATAGGGGGCGACTCGCCGATTGCCGACCATGACATCACCCTGTTCAGTGCGCCCGCGGGCTATGACGCGGACGTGATCGCGCGGCCCTTCGCGTCCTCCGTAGGCGTGTTGTGCGCCGCCACCGCCTATCTGCAACGCCGCCCCGCGCCGCGCACGCCGCAGGAGCTGCCGGAGCACGATTGCCTGCTGGCGAATCACATGCACGCCCATGGGGGCGTGGTACGGCTGAGCCACCCGGAGCACGCGGATCGCATGACCGAGGTGGCGTTGCGGCCGGTGTGCGTGGTCAACCATGCCGATACGCTGATGGCGGCCACGCTGGGCGGCGCCGGCATCGCCGTTCTGTCCGTAGACCTGGTCGCGGAGCATCTGCGCAGCGGCGCCCTGGTGCGCGTGCTCGCGCCCTGGACCTGCGGCCGCTACACGCTGTATGCGGCCCTGCCCAGCCGTAAGTTCATGCCGGCACGCACCCGGGCCTTCCTGGAATTTCTGACCGAGCGCACGCGCGTGCGCATCCGTGAGGCGTTGAGCGAATAAGCCTTCAGGCGGACGCCTTGGCGGGCGCCAGAAAGCTGTTTTGGCGCCAGGCCTCGAACACCGTTACGGCCACGGCGTTGGACAGGTTCAGGCTGCGCTGCTGGGGCAGCATGGGCAGGCGCAGGCGCTGATCGGGCGCAAAGCTCTCGCGCAGCTCGGGCGGCAGGCCGCGCGATTCGGCGCCGAACACCATCCAGTCGCCGGGCAGAAAACCCGTGTCGTACACCGTGCGCGTGCCATGCGTGGTGAGGGCGAACATGCGCGTCGGATCGGGCTGCAGCTCGCGCAGAAAGGCCGTCCAGCCCGCGTGGCGGCGTACCTCGGCGTATTCGTGATAGTCCAGCCCGGCGCGGCGCATGAGCCGGTCTTCCATCGAAAACCCCAGCGGCGCCACCAGGTGCAGCATGCAGCCGGTGTTGGCCGCCAGGCGGATCACGTTGCCGGTGTTCGGCGGAATTTCGGGCTCGACGAGGACGATGTGAAACATGGGGTCATTGTCGGTCTTGCGGCGCCTTCTACGCTGGCGTGCGTGCCAGCACGATGGCGCTGACCTGCGCGGCACCTGCGTTGCGCAGCGGCGCGGCGGCGGCGTGCAGCGTGGCACCCGTGGTCATGACGTCATCGACCAACAGCACGCGCCGCCCGGCCAGCTGCGGGGCCGCCAGCGGATCCAGCACGAAGGCGCCGCGCAGGTTGCGCAGCCGCTGGGCGCGCGTGAGCTGGCTTTGCGCCTCGGCCTCGCGCGTGCGCAGCAGCAGCTGCGGGTGCACGCGGCCGGCACCCAGGTGGCGCGCCAGCAGCAGCGCCTGGTTGTAGCCGCGCTGGCGCAGCCTGGCGGGCGCTAGCGGCACGGGCAGTACCCAGTCGGCCTGCTGCAATGCGGTGTGCGCACCCGGTATCCCGCGCATCAGGGCGGCAAGTGCACCGGCCCAGCCGGCATCACCCTGGAACTTGAATTGCGCCAGCAGCTGGGCCCATGGGTAGCCGTAATCGACAGCGGCCAGGCAGGCATCCAGCGGCGGCGGGTGCAGCAGGCATGCGCCGCATTGCGCCACGCCGCCATGCACCACGCTCGCACAGGTGCGGCAACGTGCCAGCGCCGGCGCAAACCGTGCGCGGCAGTCCGGGCACACCCGTTCTGCCGGCCAGGTGTGGCAGACCGCGCACTGGCTGGGCAGGCGGTGGATGAGGCTGGTGAGCAGCTTCCTGCCCCTGTGCCATATCCCTGAAGGGCGCGCGTCAAGCATGGGCTCAATATACTCGCCGCCATTTGCGCGCCGCCATGTCTGAAGCACATCCGCCCACCATTGACCCGATTGCCGCCGCACGCTGGCATGGCATGGTGCCTGGCGAGTCGCCCTGGCTGCACGAAGAGGTGGCGCGGCGCATGCAGGAGCGCCTGCAGTGGATCGTGAAACCGCCCGATGCCTGGTGCGACTGGGATCCGCTGCGCGGCGGTGTACAGGGCCACGCCCTCGTTGGTGAGCGCTTTGCCCAGGCGGCCTGCCAGATTGCCGAAACCTCGTCGCCAGAGGGCGAGGCCGCGGTGCGCGAGCGCTTTGCCAAGCGCTGGTGGAGCCCTGGACGCTGGGCAGCCGCCGCACCGCGCTTTGGTCTGCCGCAACCGGGCAGCGTGCAAATGCTCTGGGCCAACATGGCGCTGCACATGGCGGCGGATCCGCAGGCCCTGCTGGCCCAGTGGCACCGGGCGCTGGCGGTGGATGGCTACCTGATGTTCTCGTGCCTGGGGCCGGACTCGCTGCGCGAGCTGCGCGCGTTGTATGCCGAGCTGGGCTGGCCCGCCCCCGGCCATGTGCTGACCGACATGCACGACTGGGGCGACATGCTGGTGCATGCCGGCTTTGCCGAGCCCATCATGGACATGGAGCGCATCACGCTCACCTTTGCCACGCCCGAGCGCCTGCTGCAAGAGCTGCGCGGCCTGGGGCGCAACCTGCATCCGCAACGCTTTGCCGCGTTGCGTGGACGCAACTGGCGCGATCGGCTGGAGCAGGCTTTGCTGCGATCCCTGGGCAATGCGCAGCATGATGGGCAGCTAGCGCTGAGCTTTGAGATCGTCTACGGCCACGCCTTCAAGCCGGCGCCGCGTGTGCGTGTGGAGGGCAGCAGCGCGGTATCGTTGCAGGACATGCGCGCCATGCTGCAGGCGGGGCGTGGGGCAGGGCGTTAAACATGCAATGCTGTGGTTTACGTTGTCCATGACCCCCATCAATGCGCGCTAGAATATTTTTCGGTAACGGAATTTGGACTTTCTTGGCACGGTGAGACCCGGCATCGACGGGTTTGCCGGTTGCATCTGCCGGAGTTCTTGGGGGCGCTTGGCGCCCTCGGTGCTCCTGTCTCATGTGGTGCTTCTGCAGTTCTTCCCTTGGGGCTAACGCGTATTGCCGTTGGTTTCAGGGCTGGGCATGCTGAAAGCGATCGAGCGAGTCCATGTACCGTATCACGGAGACGACAGGCTGCCAGGAGAGTGGTCTGGACTGATTGAAGACGTGGCAGCCCTGCTGCCGTCGGGCTTTGCGCAGCACCGGGTTGCCGGCGCGGCCGCGAGGGGTTGGTCAACTGGAGCTGAGAGACAAGAGAGAACCATGACAAGCATTTCCAACAAGCTGGCCCGCGCATTGCTGATATCGCTCGCTTCCCTGGGGACGGCCGCGCATGCGGTGCAGGATCTGCCCGGCGGCCCCGCGGTGCGGCAGCTCAACCTGCATCCACCCGTCACCAAAATTGCCGAGGCACAGCACGAACTGCACTGGATGCTGCTGATCATCTGCACGGTGATCTTCATCGCCGTGTTCGGTGTCATGACCTATTCCATCCTGCACCACCGCAAATCGCGAGGTGCCAAGGCGGATAATTTCCATGAGTCCACTGCGGTCGAAATCACCTGGACGGTGGTTCCCTTCCTCATCGTGATTGCCATGGCCGCGCCCGCCACCAAGGTCATCGTGGCGCAAAAGGACACCACCAATGCCGAGCTCACCGTCAAGGTCACCGGCTACCAATGGAAGTGGGGCTACGACTACTTGAATGGCGAGGGCGAGGGCATAGGCTTTCTCTCCACGCTTGACTTCGCGCAGCGCGCACTCTCCAGCGCCGGCACGCCCGAGGGCGACAACTACCTGCTGAAGGTGGACAACCCGCTGGTCGTGCCCGTGAACAAGAAGGTGCGCATCATCACCACCGCCAATGACGTGATCCACTCGTGGATGGTGCCCTCGTTTGGCGTCAAGCAGGACGCCATTCCCGGCTTCGTGCGCGACACCTGGTTTCGCGCCGAGAAGGTGGGCGACTACTACGGCCAGTGCGTGGAGCTGTGCGGCAAGGAACATGCGTACATGCCCATCCATGTGAAGGTGCTGCCGCAGGCCGAATACACGGCCTGGGTGGCGGATCAGCAAAAGAAGGCCGCAGCCAAGCGCGACGACCAGAACAAGGTCTGGGTCTTGGCTGACCTGGAGGCGCGCGGCGCCAAGGTCTATGCCGCCAATTGCGCCGCCTGCCACCAGCCCAACGGCAAGGGGGCGGGGCCGATCAAGCCGCTGGATGGTTCTGCCATCGTCAAGGCGGCCGACCATGCCAAGCAGATTCAGCTGGTGCTCAAGGGCGCCGGCAATGGCGCCATGCCGTCCTGGGCGGCACTGAGCGATACCGACCTGGCGGCCGTCGTCACCTACACCAAGAACGCCTGGTCCAACAAGACCGGCCAGCTGGTGCAGCCGGCGGAAATCGTGGCCCAGCGCGGCAAGTGAAACCCAAGGCCCACCGCAACGTATTGAGGATTCGACCATGAGCGCAGTTTTGGACAACCATGGGCATGCCGCCGGCCACGACGACCATCACCACCACCAGCCCACCGGCTGGCGGCGCTGGGTGTACGCCACCAACCACAAGGACATAGGCACGCTGTACCTGCTGTTCTCCTTCACCATGCTGATGATTGGCGGCTTGCTGGCGATGTTGATCCGCGCCGAGCTGTTCCAGCCCGGCCTGCAGATCGTGAACCCTGAGTTGTTCAACCAGTTCACCACCATGCATGGCCTGATCATGGTGTTTGGCGCCATCATGCCGTCCTTCGTGGGCTTTGCGAACTGGATGATTCCGCTGCAGATCGGCGCCGCCGACATGGCGTTTGCGCGCATGAACAACTTCAGCTTCTGGCTGCTGCCGCCCGCCGGCATCATGCTCGCGTCCACCTTCTTCATGCCCGGCGGCGCACCGGCCGGCGGTTGGACGCTGTATGCACCGCTGTCGGCGCAGATGCCGATGTCGCTGGACGCGGCCATTTTTGCGCTGCACATCATGGGCGCATCGTCCATCATGGGCGCCATCAACATCATCGTCACCATCCTGAACATGCGCGCGCCGGGCATGACGCTGATGAAGATGCCCATCTTCTGCTGGGCCTGGCTGATCACCGCCTACCTGCTCATCGCCGTGATGCCGGTGTTTGCCGGCGCCATCACCATGACGCTGACCGACCGCCACTTCGGTACCAGCTTCTTCAACCCGGCCGGTGGCGGCGACCCGGTCATGTTCCAGCACATCTTCTGGTTCTTTGGCCACCCCGAGGTCTACATCATGATCCTGCCGGCCTTCGGCATGATCAGCCAGATCGTGCCGACGTTTGCCCGCAAGCGCTTGTTCGGCTACACCTCCATGGTGTACGCCATTGCCGCCATCGCCACGCTGTCGATGATCGTCTGGGCGCACCACATGTTCACCACCGGCATGCCGGTCACGGGCCAGCTGTTCTTCATGTACGGCACCATGCTGATCGCCATCCCCACGGGGGTAAAGGTGTTCAACTGGACGGCCACCATGTGGCGCGGCTCCCTGAGCTTTGAAACCCCGATGCTGTGGGCCGTGGGCTTCATCTTCGTGTTCACCATAGGCGGTTTCACCGGCGTGATTCCCGCCGTGGTGCCGGTGGACACACAAATCCAGGATACCTACTACATCATTGCCCACTTCCACTATGTGCTGGTGGCAGGCTCGCTGTTTGCCATCTTTGGCGGTTACTACTACTGGTCGCCCAAGTGGACGGGCGTGATGTACAACGAGACGCGCGGGCAGATCCACTTCTGGTGGTCGATGATCTCGTTCAACCTGACCTTCTTCCCGATGCACTTCCTGGGCCTGGCCGGCATGCCGCGCCGCTATGCCGACTACCCGATGCAGTTCGCCGACTTCAACATGGTCGCGTCCATCGGCGGCTTCTTCTTTGGTGCGGCCCAGGTGTATTTTTTCTTTGCCGTGGTGCTGCCCGCGCTGCGCGGCAAGGGCGACAAGGCGCCCCAGCGCCCCTGGGAGGGGGCCGAAGGCCTGGAGTGGGAGGTGCCCTCACCCGCGCCGTTCCACACCTTTGAAAATCCGCCCAAGCTGGATGAAACCGCAACGCGGGTAATTGGCTGAACCCGGCACAGTGACAGGAGCGAAGGCGATATGACGACCCGAGAACAACGCAGGCGCAACCTCCGCCTGGGGCTGATACTGGCCTCGGTGGTGCTGGCATTGTTTGTCGGCGTCATCGTGCAGCGCTACTACCTGCTGGCTCACTGAAGGCAGGGGCGGACATGGCACGGCGCGGCGACAACCTCAGAATGCTTGGCAAGCTGCTGGTCGTGACCCTGGGCATGTTTGCCTTCGGCTATCTCTTGATCCCGGCCTACAGGGCGATTTGCGAGGCCACGGGGGTGAACATCCTCTCGCTCACCGAGCGCCAGGTGCCCGGCAACGGCTTGGCAGCGGGCGATGCACGAGCGCTGGTGAAGAACACGCAGGTGGATACCAGCCGCACCATCACCGTGGAATTCGATGCCAATGCGCGCGGGCCGTGGCAGTTCAAGCCGGCCAGGCGCAGCATGCAGGTGCACCCCGGCGAGATGGCCACCGTGTTGTATGAATTCGAGAACGTGCAGGACAGGCGCATGTCGGCCCAGGCCATCCCCAGCTACGCGCCGCGCCAGGCGGCGCCGCACTTCAACAAGCTCGAATGCTTCTGCTTCAACCAGTACACGCTGGAGCCCGGCGAGAAGAAGGAATGGCCGGTGGTGTTCGTGATCGACCCGCGGATCCCCAAGGACGTGACCACGATCACGCTGTCCTACACTTTCTTCGAGGTGGGCGGCAAGATACCAGCCGCACCGCAGCCGAGCGCCGCCCTGGCGCAACCGGGGGACGCATCGTGACGGAAGCAGAAGACCAGCGCACCAATGCATCGCTGTGGCGCACCGTGCGCACGGTTGCCTGGGCCCTGTTCGGGGTGCGCAACAGCGGGAAGCATCGCCAGGATCAACCCGCGCTGCGGCCGTTGCAAGTGGTTGGCGTAGGCCTGGCGGCCGTGATCTTGCTGGTGCTGCTGCTCATGGGGCTGGTGTACTGGCTGGTTTGACGGGCTGTTGATACGACACAAGATAAACAGGAGACAAGGAGCTGACATGAGTGCATCGATCCAGGGCGCCAAGGCGCCGTATTACTACGTTCCCCCTCCGTCCAGCCATCCGGTCATGGCTGCGGTGGGGCTGTTCTTTGTCATCCTCGGCGCCGCCATGTGGATCAACGGCCACGAGTGGGGCAAATATTCGTTTGCAGCGGGCCTGGTCTGGTGGCTGGTGGTGCTGTACCAGTGGTTCCGCGAGGCAGCGCATGAAAGCGAGTCCGGTGTGTACGGGCGCAAGGTCGATGTGTCCTACCGCTGGAGCATGAGCTGGTTCATCTTCTCCGAGGTGATGTTCTTTGGTGCCTTCTTCACCGCTCTGTGGTGGGCGCGCATGCATTCCATACCGGCGCTGGGCAACCTGGAGAACGCCATTTTGTGGCCCGACTTCAAGGCCGCCTGGCCCAGCGTCGTGGCGGGGGCCACGGCCTCGCCGGCCAACGTGGTGGCACCGTTCCAGACGGTGGGGCCGTTCTGGCTGCCCACCATCAACACCGCGCTGCTGCTCAGCTCGGGCGTGACCCTGACCATTGCCCACCATGCGTTGCGCGAGGATCGGCGCAGCATGGCCATAGGCTTCATGTGGATCACGGTGCTGCTGGGCTTTTGCTTTCTGTGCGTGCAGGGCTACGAGTATTTCCACCTGTACACAGCGCTCGACCTCAAGCTCAACTCAGGCATTTACGGTTCCACCTTCTTCATGCTGACCGGTTTCCACGGTTTCCACGTCTTCATGGGCATGCTGATGCTGCTGTTCATCACGCTACGCCTGCAAAGCGGACATTTCACGGCCGAGCGCCATTTCGGCTTCGAGGGCGCCGCCTGGTACTGGCACTTCGTCGATGTGGTCTGGCTTGGGCTTTACGTGTTGGTCTACTGGATGTGACTACCCCTGCCAGGTAACAAAAAAGCGCCGCAGGGCGCTTTTTTTGTCGTTGGCAGAGGGTTCAGCGCGCGCCCATGGGCAAGCCGGTAGGCTGGATGTAACCGAGCTTCCAGGCCAGCAACAGGCACAGGAACAGCGCAATCGACAAACCCACGCGCAGCGCCAGGGCGCGCGCCATATGCTTGCCGCGCTGGCGGTCGTTGCCATGGCCGCGCATCATGAAGAACAGCGCCGAGCCCAGACTTGCGATGATGGCGAGAAACGCCAAGGCCACCAAAATTTTCATGGATCCGATTATCAACTCTGCACCCTCCCGTTTCGGCTGGCGTTTCTGGTTGCTCACGCTGGCTGCAGTGCTGACGGTGGCGGTGACGGCTTCCCTGGGCGCCTGGCAGCTATCGCGTGCCGGGCAAAAGCAGGCCCTGGCGGCGCTGCTGGCCGCGCGCGAGCAGCAGCCCGCGCTGGCTGGCGCTGACTTGAGCCAGACAAAAAGCCAGCCCGGCAGCGTGGCAGCGCTGCTACACCGCCAGGTACGGTTGCAGGGGCAGTGGCTGCCCGATGGCATGGTGTTCCTAGACAACCGCCAGCAGCAAGGACGGCCGGGTTTCTGGGTGCTGACGCCGCTGCGCCTGCACGGTAGCCGGGATGTGGTGCTGGTGCAGCGCGGCTGGGTGCCGCGTGATTTCCAGGAGCGCACCCGCCTGCCGGACATTGCCACGCCGGCGGGCGAAGTGCAGATTCAGGGGCGCATTACTGCTGCTGTTGCGCGGCTGTATGAGTTTGCACCATCCGGCAAGGGCGAGGGGGCTTCGCGCATCCGGCAAAATCTCGACCTGGCGGCCTATGGCGCCGAGACCGGACTGCCCCTGCTGCCCCTGGTCGTGCTGCAGACCGATGCCGCCGGTGATGGCCTGCAGCGCGACTGGGCGCCGATCGACAGCGGCGTCGAGAAGCATTACGGCTACGCGTTTCAATGGTTCGGGCTCTGTGGCCTGGTGTTCATTCTTTATGTCTGGTTCCAATTTGTCCGACGTTTCACCTCCCTTGCCCGCAGGCCAAATGCCTGAACCCCAGGCGCCGCGCCCGAAGCGCGCGCGCCGCTTGGGGCGTTGGCAGTTGCTGGGCGTGTTGCTGGTGTGTGCCGCGCCGGTAATCGCCTCGTACTTCACCTACTACGTGATCCGCCCCGAAGGCAGGCGCAATTTTGGCGAGCTGATAACGCCACAGCGCCCGCTGCCGGCCGATGCGCAGGCGCTTGGCCTGGATGGCCAGCAGCACAACTTGGGCGAGTTGCGTGACCAGTGGCTGCTGGTCAGCGTCTCGGGCGGCGCCTGCGATGCCGGCTGCCGGGGCAACCTGTACCTGCAGCGCCAATTGCGCGAGGCCATGGGCCGCGAGAAGGATCGCATCGACTGGGTCTGGCTGGTCACGGACGATGCCGCGCCGCCCGCCGATATTGCTGCCGCGCTAGACCAGGCCACGGTGCTGCGCGTGGATGGCGGCGTGCTGGCACAGTGGCTGGCGCCACAGGCCGGCCATGCCTTGTCCGAACACCTGTACGTGGTGGATCCCATGGGCCAGTGGATGATGCGCTTTCCGGCGAACCTGGATGACGCCGGCGCCTCCAAGGCCAGGAAGGATCTGGAGCGTCTGCTGCGCGCCTCCGCATCGTGGGATCAGCCGGGCCGCGCGAAGGAGCATCCTTGAACAATACCCAAGCGCTCTATGATTTGGCGCCGATGCTCGAGGTCATGGCCCTGGGGCTGCTGATTGCCCTTGGCCCCCTCACCTGGGTGTGGTGGCGCAGCCGCGGCACGACGCCGGTGCGGCGCCTGCAGGCGCTCACCGTGCTGACGCTGTTCCTGACCTTCGACCTGATCATGTTCGGCGCCTTCACGCGCCTCACCGACTCTGGCCTGGGCTGCCCCGACTGGCCGGGCTGCTACGGCAGCTCCAGCCCCGTCGGCGCACATACCGAAATCTCGGCCGCGCAGCAGGCCATGCCCACAGGCCCGGTCACGCATGGCAAGGCCTGGGTGGAGATGATCCACCGCTACCTGGCCACCGGCGTGGGCGTGCTCATCATCGCGCTCACCGTGGGAGGCTGGCGCCAGCGTGGCGCGAACCGGGTGTTCAGCCCCTGGTGGCCCACGGCGACGCTGGTCTGGGTCTGCCTGCAGGGGGCGTTTGGCGCGCTCACGGTGACCATGAAGCTGTTCCCGGCCATCGTCACCCTGCATCTGCTCGGTGGCCTGGTGTTGCTGGCCTTGCTGTGCGTGCAGGCCGTGCGCCAGACGCAGCACACCAAGGGCATGGCGCCGGTGGCCGTGTCTGGCGGCCTGCGCTGGCTGCTGATCGGCGCGGCGGCGCTGGTGACGCTGCAAAGCGCGCTGGGCGGCTGGGTCAGCACCAACTATGCGGTGCTGGCCTGCACCACCTTTCCGCAATGCCAGGGCAGCTGGTGGCCCGAGATGGCCTTTGCCGAGGGCTTCCAGCTCTGGCGCCCGCTGGGCCATCTGCAGGATGGCAGCCTGATCAACTTCACGGCGCTCACCGCCATCCACTATGTGCACCGCCTGGCGGCATACGTGGTGCTGCTGGTGCTGGCGCTGCTGGTGTGGCGCCTGGCGCGCGCCAACGTGCTGCGGGATCAGGCGCGCTGGCTGGCCGCCCTGGGCACGCTGCAGCTCATCACCGGCCTGTCCAACGTGATTTTGGACTGGCCCCTGGTGGCGGCCGTGCTGCACACGGGCGGCGCGGCGGCTCTGGTGGTGGTGTTGACCTGGGCGTTGACGGCCAGCCGCAGTGCCACGGCCGAGGTGCGTGCGGCCCGCCTTACGGTGCCTGTCGCCGCGGGCAAAAGGGTGTCGGCATGAGCGTTGCACCGGCCCCCGGCCCCGCGCCCGCGCCTGCCGGCCCCTTCGGAGCGGCGGGGCACCAGAGCTTGCCCTCGCGCCTGGCGCAGTTCTATGCGCTGACCAAGCCGCGCGTGGTGCAGCTGATCGTGTTCTGCGCCTTCATCGGCATGGTGCTGGCCGTACCCGGTCTGCCCAACGCCCGGCAGTGGATCCTGATGGCCGTGGCCAGCGCCGGCATCTGGCTGGTGGCCGCTGCCGCTGCGGCCTTCAACTGCCTGGTGGAGCGCCACATCGACGCCAAGATGAAGCGCACCGCCTGGCGCCCCACGGCCAAGGGCGAGCTGTCCGGCCTGCAGGCCCTGGTGTTCTCTGCCGCACTGTGCCTGGCCGGTTCGGCCCTGCTGTACCTGTGGGTCAATCCTCTGACCATGTGGCTGACCTTTGCCACCTTCGTCGGCTATGCGGTGATCTACACCGTGATCCTGAAGCCGCTCACGCCGCAGAACATCGTCATCGGCGGCGCCTCGGGCGCCATGCCGCCGGTGCTGGGCTGGGCCGCCATGACGGGCGATGTGGGGGCCGAGGCCCTGATCCTGTTCCTCATCATCTTCCTGTGGACGCCGCCGCATTTCTGGGCCCTGGCGCTGTACCGCGTGGAGGACTACCGCAAGTCCGGCCTGCCCATGCTGCCGGTCACGCATGGCAACGAGTACACGCGGCTGCAGGTGTTTCTGTACACGCTGATTTTGTTTGCCGGCTGCCTCATGCCCTTCGTCTATGGCATGAGCTCCTGGCTCTACCTGGCCGCCGCCCTGCTGCTGGGCGCGGGCTTCTGTCTCTATGGCTACTGGCTCTGGCGCGACTACTCGGACGCGCTGGCGCGCAAGACCTTCCGCTTTTCCCTGTTCCACCTGAGCCTGCTGTTTGCGGCGCTGCTCGTGGATCACTACGTCTTCTGATGCCCTATGTTGAAACGTGATGCTTTGAAAACAATAGCTGCTGGCGCCCTGTGGACGGGTGCTGTAGGCATTCTTGCTGCTTGTTCGCCGAAGGGCCCCAAGTTCCAGGGCGTGGATCTGACGGGGGCCGAGTACGCGCGTGACCTTCCCCTGACGGATCAATACGGCAAGGAGCGCAGCCTGAAGGACTTTGCCGGCAAGGTGGTGGTGGTGTTCTTTGGTTACACCCAATGCCCGGACGTGTGCCCGACCTCGATGGCGGAGCTGGCCGAGGTCAAGCGCTCACTCGGCGCCGATGGCGACAAGCTGCAGGGCATCTTCGTCACCGTGGATCCAGAGCGCGACACGCCCGACATGCTCAAGTCCTACATGGCCACCTTTGACCCCAGCTTCATCGCCCTGCGCGGCACGCCCGATCAGCTGGCGGCGGTAGCCAAGGACTTCAAGATCTACTACAAGCGCGTGGACGGCCAGACGCCCACGAGCTACACCATGGATCATTCCGCCGGCAGCTATGTCTACGACACCAAGGGCCGGCTGCGCGTCTACCACCGCTATGGCGCGGGCGCGCAGAGCCTGGCGGCCGACGTGCGCGCCCTGCTCGACGAGTGAGTTTTCACTCTGCGCGAATGCCCTGCTCGCGGATCACGCGGCCCATGGCGGCCGTATCCGCCTGCATGCGATTCGCCAGGCCTTCGCTGGATGAGCCCACGGCCTGCCAGCCCTGCTGGAACAGCTTGGCGCGCACCTCGGGGCGTCGCGCAATTTCGCCGATGAGCTGAGACAGGCGCGCCCGTACCGGCGCCGGCATGGCCGTGGGCGCGGCAAAGGCGTTCCAGATCTCCAGCTGGAAGTCGCGCACACCGGCCTCGGCCAGGCTGGGCAGGCCCGGCAGCAGCGCGCTGCGCCCGGCCGAGGTCACGCCTATCAGGCGCAGCTTGCCCGCGCGCTCCTGGGCCTGGGCCAGCGCCGGCGGCAGCAGCGCCAGCTGCAATTGGCCGCCCAGCATGGCGGTCGCCACCTGCGGGTAGCCGGGGTAGGGGATGTGGACTGGGGCGATGCCGGTGCGCGCCTTCAGCAGCTCCATGCCCAGGTGGCCCACCGTACCCACGCCGGGCGTGCCGTAGTTCCAGCTGCTGCCGGCCTGGCGTGCGGCTTGCAAAAAGGCGCGGGCGTCGGCGGCGGCGCCCTGGCCCGCAGGCGCCACGAGCACCAGCGGCGACACGCCGATCAGCGACAGCGGCGCCAGATCACGGGCCGGGTCGTAGGGCAGCTGGGGATTGAGCAGCCTGGCGATCGTCAGGTTGCCATTGATGAATAAACCGATGGTGTGGCCGTCGCGCGCCTTGGCCACGGCGTCGGCGCCGATATTGCCGCCCGCGCCCACCTTGTTGTCCACGATCACCGGCTGGCCCAGCGCCTGCGCCAGCGGTTCAGCGAAGGTGCGCGCCGTCAGATCGGGCGAGGAACCCGGCGGAAAGCCCACGATGATGCGCAGGGGCTTGGTGGGCCAGCCTGGCGTGGCGGCGCTGGCGGCCGCGGCCGTGCCGCAAGCGGTGGTCACGGCCAGAGCCAGCAGGTGGCGGCGGGAGAGAAAGTGGTGGTGCATGGGAAAACTCTTTGACAAAAAAGCGCGCGGCCCATGCAGGCCGCGCGCTCGATGATTGGAATGGTGGCCGCTTACGCGTACTCGACCAGCGCCTTTTTCATCTTCTTCATCGCCGCCACCTCGATCTGGCGGATGCGCTCGGCGCTGACGCCGTACTCGGCGGCCAGCTCGTGCAGCGTCATGCCGCCCGAGCCATCGTCATTCACCTGCAGCCAGCGCTGCTCCACGATGCGGCGGCTACGTGCGTCCAGGCCGTCCAGGGCGGCGGCAATGCCGTCGGTGGCCAAGGCGTCGCGCTGGCGCGACTCGATCATGGCCGTGGGCTCGTGGGCCGCATCGGCCAGGTAGGCGATGGGGCCGAAGGCCTGTTCGCCGTCGTCGGACGGGGACGGATCCAGCAGCACGTCGCCGCCAGACAGGCGCGTCTCCATCTCGATGACCTCTTCGCGCTTGACGTTGAGTTGCTCGGCCACCAGGTCGATCTCCTGCTCGGACAGGGTCTCGCGGTGCGTGTCGGCGTCGATCGCGTCGGCCTTGAAGCCATGCTTCATGGAACGCAGATTGAAGAACAGCTTGCGCTGCGCCTTGGTGGTGGCCACCTTGACCATGCGCCAGTTCTTCAGGATGTACTCGTGAATCTCGGCCTTGATCCAGTGCATGGCGTAGCTCACCAGGCGCACGCCCTGCTCGGGGTCGAAGCGCTTGACGGCCTTCATCAGGCCCACGTTGCCCTCCTGGATCAGGTCGCCATGCGGCAGGCCATAGCCCAGGTACTGGCGCGAGATCGACACCACCAGGCGCAGGTGCGACATCACCAAGCGGCCGGCGGCCTCCACGTCGTTGTCTTCCTTGAGCTGGCGTGCGTAGCGCTGCTCCTCCTCAAGGGTGAGCAGGGGCAGGCGGTTCACGGCAGAGATATAGGCGTCCAGATTGCCCAGCGGCGGCACCAGCGCCCAGGGATTCGCGGGCGCCAGCGTAGTCACGGCGGATGCAGTCTGGAGGGCCATATCAGAAGTCCTTTCTCGCATGGGGTTCATGTTAGCACTCTCTTGGAGCGAGTGCTAAAGACGGAGTTCCCGTGAGTTTGCGCAACGATTGCAAGTGCGTTTGGTGGCGGCTCCAAACGCCTTGAGGCTGAGGCCGGCGGATGGCCTCTCGCGCCGGGCGCTACTGCGTTTGAGCGGCACACAGTTGCCGAGCTGCCCTAATGGTGAATACAATCGAGAATCAATATCAATATAACTATCGTTTTCAGATGTTTGTAACAACGGTGGGGAGGAGACACTTCCGTAAGTGCGCCGTGATTTTGTGGGCCGTGCCTTTGGCGGCGGTCTTGACGGCATGCGGTGGGGGCGGTTCGTCCTCGTCCGCAGGCGGGGGTGGCGTCGGAGGCACTTCGTTATCCGCAGTGGCGACGTTGGGCCAGAAGATCTTTCACGACCCATCGTTGTCCGCAT
>JAFEER010000283.1 GCA_018240985.1 Pseudomonadota bacterium | reverse complement strand
CGAATACGCCTGCCGGTGGCGCAAAGGCCGCGTAGTGCGCGCGGCGCGTGGTTTTGTGGCGCACGAATTCGCCGTGCGCCTCGGCGAAGGGCCGGTCGGCCAGGGCCAGCAGCACCGGCGTGGCAGTTGGCTGCAACGCAAACGCCTCGGCACGCGGACGTCCCTGCGGATCCACCAGCAGGCGCACGCGCCAAAGCCCTTGTGCATGCCCGGCCACCAGGTCTGCCAGGCAGGCGCGCACCAGCGCCTCGTCCCAGTGGTAGGCAAAGTGCGTACAGCTGCCGGCCATGCGCGCCAGGTGCCGGTCGAGGTGGCGCAGGCGGCCCTGCTCCAAGGCCAGCGTTTCCAGAATCTCGAAGTCCATGTTCATATCTGCTGCAAAAAAGCCCGCTTGTGGCGCCACTCCTGCCATTCGGCCTCGGCCTGGGCGCTGGCCGTGATGCCGCTGCCGATGCCGCAGCGCACGGCATCGCCCTGCACGACCACGGTGCGTATCGGCACGTTGAAGGTGGCGTGCATGTGCCCGGGGGCGCTGCCGGGCCGCACCACGCCGACGGCGCCGCAGTAGATGCCGCGCGGCCCGGGCTCCAGCGCGCGGATCAGCCGCATGGCCTGGCGCTTGGGTGCGCCGGTGACGGAGCCGCAGGGAAACAGCGCCGCAAACACATCCGCCAGGCTGGTGCCCGGCCGCGTGCGCGCCTCGACATCCGAGGTCATCTGCCACACGCTGGGCAGCGCCTCCACATGGAACAGCCGCGGCACGCGCACGCTGTGCGGCAGCGCGATGCGCGACAGGTCGTTGCGCAGCAGGTCCACGATCATCACGTTCTCGGCCCGCTCCTTGGGCGAGGCGCGCATGGCCTCGGCCAGCGCCGCATCCTGCTGCGCCGTGGCGCCGCGCGGCGCCGTGCCCTTCATCGGGCGCGTGAGGATGCGCTCGCCATCCCAGTCGAAGAACAGTTCGGGCGAGACCGACAGCACCTGCTCGTCACCACTGTCGATATGCGCCACATAGCCGCCCGGCTGGGCGCGCCGCAGCGCCGCGAACAGCGCCGGCACATCGCCCTGCAGCCGGCCGAGAAGCTGCGCCGTGTAGTTGACCTGGTAGCAGTCGCCAGCGGCAATGGCGGCGTGGATGTGGGCGATGGCGGCATCGAAGGCGGCACGCTCCAGGCCGGGCTGCCATTGCACCAGAGGCGCCGCCCCCGGCTCGAACTCTTTGCCGCCGGCGTCCTCGGTCAGGGCACCGTTGGCAACGGGCTGGTCGTAGACGCCAAACCAGGCCAGCGGCCGGCCCTTGGGCACGGCGTGGACGGCGTCGGCGTAGGCCGTGTCGAAGGCAGCAGCGGCCTCGTAACGCAGCCAGCCCAGGCACCACAGTCCGGCCTGGGCAGCCTGCTGCACGGCGTCGAGCACGGCGCGCACCTCGCCGGGCCGCCAGGCCGCCAGCGTGCGCAGCGGGGTGCGGAGCACATGGCGCAAGCGCGCCGCGGCCGGGTCGCGTGGATTGGGAAAATCGATGATGGAGTTCAAGGATGTTCACCACATGAAGGGCAGGCCTCAGCAAGTACCGCAGTGCCCGTCTTCGCGGAACTGACGATGTGCCAATCAGTGCGCCCGAGCCATCCCGCCATGCAGGCAATTTTTCCTGATTAGCGACATATTTCAGATCAACCCGCCGGCCCTCACCCCCCCCTCTCCCAGAGGGAGAGGGAGAAATACCGGCGCAACCGATCGCCCTCGCCCCTTTGGGGAGAGGGAGGGGTGAGGGGCTTCTGCGGTATGTGCATAGTCAGGCAATTTTTGGTGGTTAGCACTTATCAGAAAAGCGCTGCAAGCTACGTTATTGATAGTAAACCAACAACCTCAACAAATCGGCAAGTCTATGGGACTGGCGCCATGGGCGCTTCAAAAACGAAGCGCCCGCAATTGCGGGCGCCCGTGGGTCGGCCTGGCTCAGCAGGCCATGGCGGCACGTTCACTTGGCGGGCTTACCCTGGTAGTTGGCCATGGTCTCCGGCAAGGCCTGGCTGGCGTGCAGCTGCTGGTAGCGCGCCAGGCCGGCCTGGTATTCGGCCGTGAGCTGCAGATCCGAATCGTTCGGAGGAGCAGGCCAGTAGGTCATGCCGGCGCGCTGCCACAGCGCGAGGTCGGCCAAGACCTCGGCGCGGCTCAGGCCCGTGCTGGCCGTCGGCGCCGCATTGGGCACGGGAGCAGTGCTGGTCTGGGCCACGGCGGCGCCAGTCGCGCCCAGGAGTAGAGCCAATAAAAGCGTGGAGCGATTGCACATACCGAATCCTTTCGATTCGCGTTACGGGTGAAACGCAAATGGACGAAATCGCCATGAACGTTTCACCGAAAACTATGCGCCTGGCCCCGCGGCTGCGTCAGGCCTTTTTTCTACGCGCCAATGCAATTGGCGTAACCAGTCATGACTTGTATCAAGAGGGCCTGCAACCGACGCCTCATGCCGCTCCCAGTTGCGGCACCAGCGCACCCGGTGCCTGCCCGCTCTTGAGCGCCGCCGTAAAGGCCAGCATGCGGTCGATGGGCTGGCGCGCGCGCGGGATGATGGCCGGATCCACATGCACGGCATTCGCCCCCGTCTCCAGCACATGGGCCACGCCAGCCAGGCCGTTCATGGCCATCCAGGGGCAGTGGGCACAGCTCTTGCAGGTGGCGCTGTTGCCGGCCGTGGGCGCCTCGTAAAAAACCTTGCCAGGGTTGAGCTGGCGCAGCTTGTGCATCATGCCCTTATCGGTGGCGACGATGAATTCCGTCGCCTCCAGGGTCTGCGCGGCCTTCAGGATGGCGCTGGTGGAGCCCACGGCGTCGGCCAGGGCGATGACCTCGGCCGGGCTCTCGGGGTGCACCAGCACCTTGGCCTGGGGGTGCTCTTTTCTCAAAAGCTCCAGCTCCAGCGCCTTGAATTCGTCGTGCACGATGCAGGCACCATTCCAGAACACCATGTCGGCGCCGGTTTCGCGGCGGATGTAGTCGCCCAGGTGGCGATCGGGCGCCCACAGGATCTTCTGGCCCGCGTCCTTGAGCGCGCGCACGATGTCCAGCGCGCAGCTGGACGTGACCAGCCAGTCGGCGCGCGCCTTTACGTCCGCGCTGGTGTTGGCGTAGACCACCACGGTGCGATCCGGGTGCGCATCGCAGAAGGCCGAGAACTCGTCGATGGGGCAGCCCAAGTCCAGCGAGCAGGTGGCGTCCAGATCGGGCATGAGCACGGTCTTCTCGGGCGAGAGGATCTTGGCCGTCTCGCCCATGAAGCGCACGCCCGACACCACCAGCGTCTGCGCTGCATGGTCACGCCCAAAGCGCGCCATCTCCAGCGAGTCGCTGACGATGCCGCCCGTCTCCTCGGCCAGATCCTGCAGATCCGGGTGCACGTAGTAGTGCGACACCATGACGGCGTTCTTCTCTTTCAACAGGCGGCGGATCCTGTCCTTGAGCTGCGCACGCTCGTCTTGCGACAGCTCGGGCGGCACGCGCGCCCAGGCGTATTTCGTGGAGCAAACCGCGCCATCCTCGGGCAATTCGTACTCAACTTCTTTCAATGCAATAGTGGTATTCATGTCAGTCCCTCATCGCGGCATGCATTGCCGCACGCCAAAAACCCGCACAACCCGGGCCAGCGGCCACCGCGCAAGGGCCGCCCCGCCGCGCTGATGGCGTCCCCTGGGGGAAGGCGCGCAGCGCCGCAGGGGGTATCAGTTGATTTCCTGCAAGCGCATGGAAAAGTCCGTGGCCTTCACGTCCTTGGTCAGCGCACCAATGGAGATGCGGTCTACCCCGGTTTCTGCAAGGGCGCGCACGCTCTCCAGCGTCACACCTCCCGAAATTTCGAGAATCGCGCGCCCGGCGTTCATGGCCACGGCCTCGCGCAGCACGGGCAGCGGCATGTTGTCCAGCAACACCATCTTCGCGCCCGCGTCCAGCGCCTCGCGCAATTGCTCCAGCGTCTCCACCTCGATCTCGATGAAAGCGGCGCGCGCCGCCACGGCCTCGGTGGCGCGCAGCACGGCCGTCACGCCACCGGCGGCGGCAATGTGGTTCTCCTTGATCAGCACCGCGTCGTGCAGGCCGATGCGGTGGTTCACGCCGCCGCCCACGCGCACGGCGTATTTCTGCGCCAGGCGCAGGCCGGGCAGGGTCTTGCGCGTGTCCACGATGGCGGCGTGCGTGCCGGCCACGGCATCCACATAGACAGCGGTCTTGCTGGCCACGGCGGACAAGAGCTGCATGAAGTTGATGGCGGTGCGCTCGGCCGACAGCAGCGCGCGCGCATCGCCCTCGGCCTCCAGCACCACCTGGTCGGGGGCGCAGCGCTGGCCCTCGGCCACATGCCAGGTCAGCCTGACACCGGGGTCAAGCGCGCGAAACGCCGCCTCGGCCCAGGGCGCGCCGCAGATCACTGCCGCCTCGCGCGCCAGGATGCGCGCACGCCCACGGCGCCCTGCCGGCACCAGGGCAGCGGTCAGGTCGCCTCCGCCCACGTCTTCTTGCAGCGCGCGCTGCACGTCTTCGCGCACCTGCGCGGCAATGGAATCGGGTGTCATCACGGGTTCACGGGGTTCTGTACGGGGGCATAAGGATAGCCGCATGGCAATAGCGGCCGAGTCTGAAAGGCTGTTGCCGCCGCGTGTCAGGCGCTGCGCACGCCACGCCCGGGCAGCGCGGCCGCCACGTCCCTGAACGCCGCCAGCGCCGCCTCCAGGTGCTCGATGATCTCCTGCTGCAGCACCTCGGGCGGGGGCAGGTCGCCCTGCTGATCCAGGCTGTCGTCCTTGAGCCAGAAAACGTCCAGGCTGGCCTTGTCGCGTGCCACCAGCTCGTCGTAGCGGTAGTACCTGAAGCGCTCGGTCGCCACCCGCTCATGGCGGTTTTCCGGGTGGTAGCAGGCGATGAAGTCCTGCAAGTCCTCGAATTTCAAGGGCCGGGTCTTGAGCGTGAAGTGCTGGTTGGTGCGCAGGTCGTAGAACCACACGCCCTGGGTATGCACGCGGCCGTCCTTGGGCGCGTTGTCGAAGAACACTACGTTGGCCTTCACGCCCTGCGCGTAGAAGATGCCCGTGGGCAGGCGCAAGATGGTGTGTACGTCGCAGGTTTCCAAGAGCTTCCTGCGAATCTTCTCGCCCGCTCCACCCTCGAACAGCACGTTGTCGGGCAGCACCACGGCCGCGCGGCCCGTGGTCTTGAGCAGGCTGACGATGTGCTGCAGAAAATTGAGCTGCTTGTTCGACGTGGTCTCCCAGAAGTCCTGGCGCTCGTAGGTCAGCGCCTCGCGGTCTTCCTCGCCCTCCTCGTTGGTAATCGTCATGCTGCTCTTCTTGCCAAAGGGCGGATTGGCCAGCACGTAGTCCACCTTGCGCGTGGGTTCGGCAATCAGCGCGTCGGAGCGCTCCACCGCCGGCTCGCCGTCCAGTTCGCCCACGTTGTGCAAGAACAAATTCATCAGGCACAGGCGGCGCGTGCCCGGCACGATCTCGTTGCCGTAGAAGGTCTGGTCGCGCAGGAAGGCCTTTTGCTGCCGGTTCAGGCTGGTGCCGGCGCGCGTCAGCCACTGGTAGGCGCCCAGAAAGAAGCCACCCGTACCGCAGGCTGGGTCGGCAATCGTCTTGCCCGGCTCGGGCCGCACGCAGGCCACCATGGCCTCGATCAGCGCACGCGGCGTGAAGTACTGGCCCGCGCCGCTCTTGGTGTCCTCTGCGTTCTTCTGCAGCAGGCCCTCGTACAGGTCGCCCTTGGTGTCGGCGTCCAGGCTGATCCAGCTCTCGGCGTCGATCATCTGCACCAGGCGCGAGAGCTTGGCCGGATCCTGAATCTTGTTCTGCGCCTTGAAGAAAATCGCGCCCAGCATCCCCGGTTCGCTCCCCAGGCGGTGCAGCACCTTGAGGTACTGCGCCTCCAGCGGCTCGCCCACCTGGCTGCGCAGGCTGGCCCAGTCGCAATCCGGCGGAATGCGCGAGGGGCGGTTGTAAGGCTCCTGGCTGTATTCGTGCGCCAGTTTCAGGAACAACAGGTAGGTCAGCTGCTCCAGATAGTCGCCATAGCCCACGCCATCGTCGCGCAGGGTGTGGCAGAAATTCCAGACTTTCTGGATCAGGGCGGAGGTGTTCATGGGGTTGAATTGTGGGAAAGCGCGGCCTTATAGGCTTGGCGCGGATCACTGCTGGCCGCAAAGGCCGCCAGCAACTGCCCATCTTTCACCATGGGCGTCAGGGTGCGCTTGCGCAGATCGTCAGGGTCACGCCTGAGCACATGCGCCAGGACGCGACCGCTCAAATAGTGCGCCCGGCACAGCGCCAGGATGGTCGAGCGCAACAGTTCTTGCTTGACCTTGCCGCGGCTGGAAACAGGCTCGGCCAGAGCAAGCAGGTTCCTCTGCATCTCGGCAGAAATGGCGTCCCAATCCGCATGGATAGAAAACTCCGGTGGTTTGCTGCCCAGCTCCGGTGGTTTGCCGCCCAGCTCCGGTGGTTTGCCGCCCAGCTCCGGTGGTTTGCCGCCCAGCTCCGGTGGGATGGCATAGGCCTCTGGAGGCAGGGTGGCACTACGCGAGGCCGCTGCGACATCCACCTGATCAAACGCGCCGGCAAGCACCCTGGGCTGCCACGGCAGGAAATAGACCATGCCCCGGCCTACGCCCTCAGAAACCAGATACCCGTCGCGCACCAGCCCGCCCAGTAACTTTGTGAGGTCAGCGGGGTGATCGGCGCAGATTTGCTTGAGCCGCTCGTGGCGCACCTGCCCTTCCACTTGCGCCGTGATCAGCGCCAGGCGCGCCGTTTCCGTCAGGTTCAGAAACCGTGCGCCCAGCCTGGCTTCCAGCTCGGCCAGCGCCTGCGGTGGCACCAGGCTGCTCATGCGCAACTCCATCAACGTCTGATCCAGCTCCGGCAGCTCGTAGAGGATAGGGCGGCGCCAGTGCTGCCCCTCCCAGTTGGCATAGATTTTGGGCAAACCCGATCCCGCATGATCGCCATACCCCACCAACTGGAACATGGTCTGCAGGCGCCGATTGCGGCAATCGCTGTTGCCACCATGGACGGCAATTTCAGGCGGGATACGCATCCGCCCCGGGTTGCGAAAGCCATACATATCAGGGCGCTTGACCACCAGGATCGACACCCGCCCCGTGTAGTCCGCGTGAATCAGCGTGTTCGCCAAAGCCTCGCGCAGGGCCTCGTGCACGGGCGAGTCGTCGATGCGTTGCCCATCCTGCAACTGGAACGGCACCTTCAGGTCTGCCGTCAACTTCTGATACACGCGCCGGAAAAAATCGTACAGATTGCCCGACCACGATCCGTCGGGCACCAGGCGATCGATCCAGCGCCGCTCGGTGCGCTCCTCGGGGCGCTCCTGAAAGTCCACCATATAGTGCGGCAGCGCATCCCGGATCACCTCGGCGCGCCCGAACATCAGCAAGCCCGCCAACCGCAGCCCGGTCACACCCTCGTCGCGGTTTTTCCCCCAAGCGCCAATGCGCTCCAGAAACTCGGGCACCGGCAGGTCGGCCCATACATGGCCGGGCTTGACCGCCGCAAACCGGTTGCGGTACGCCGCCACCGTACCCATATCGAGATCGGCAAAGTCGAAACCCTTGAGCACCTTGTCGTCGCGCGAGTCCTCCACCCGCTCGGCCACCATGCGCCGCACGGTCTCATCGTCTGCGGCGTAATCGCCCTCGTACCGGCGCAGCCAGGTGCCGCCGAACGGATTGGCCCCCACATGCACGGGCTTTTGCTGCCGGGTGGCACGGGGCACGCGCACCTGAAGCACCACCACCCCCTCCACCCGGACAGGCTGGATATCCGCCTCCGTCATCAGGCTGGCACTCACCTGCTTGCGGTTGTGCAGGTTGTCCCACAGCGCCTTGCGGACGCGCTCCACATCGGCAAGGCCCGGCGCGCGGAACGTGCCACGCGGCTTTTCCTGCACGCCCAGCAAGATCACGCCCCCATCGGTGTTGGCCATGGCGCTGTAACTGCGCCAGAAATCATCGGGCAATTCACCCCGGCCATCGCGCCCCTGGGCGGCCTTGCACTCCAGATCGGCGCCTTCCGCCAGGGCGGCAAGCTCCCACAGACTTGTCATCGGCTCGGTCATGCCACCCCCTTGACCTTGCGCCCGCGCGGCTTGCTGGCCACACCCTGCGCCGCGCGCTCGGCGCGGATGCGTGCCAGCAGGCTGCTGGCGGGCTCATCGGCGGGATCTTGCGGCACCAGCTCGCCGGCAAAGGCGGCGCGCAGGAGGTTTTGGCGTTGGGCGGTGGATTGTTTGAGGGCCAACTCGATCGCGACCTCCTTCGCCGTCGCTGCGTCAAGTTGCGTCTTGACGATGTTGATTAACGTTTCAAATTCAGCAGCACTGGCAAGTGGAACGCAAACGCCTGCCACCTGTTGGAGATTCAATCCAGGCTTCCCCGCGCCATACGCTTCTTTGTTCAGTTGGCCACGCCCACCAGCTTCTGCGGTGAAAAACAAATGCAGAACCTTGGAAACGGCTACATCGACGGGTCGTATCAATGCCACATGCTGGCTGACGTAGGCTTCATCTATGGCGGCCTCGACCTGCGCCGCCTTGCCCACATTTGCTCCCGTGATAGTCAAGAGCACATCATCTTTCTGGACGCGCGTTCGCGCACCCTCCGAGCCCTTCGGAGGATTTACGCGTACGACGTCCGATAAGTCCAACCAGTCTTTATTGATGTTCTGGGAACGAATGAACATAGCCCCCGCATCCGCGTAGTAGTCCGCCCAGCCACGTGAGCCACTGGTGATGAATTCGGTTAACTGCTCCACACTCGCCCACACCCACCCCTGCGGCAACTCCGGCAGTCCCGTGGTGTCGGGCGGCGCCGGCTCGGGGTATTTGACTTGCCAGCCCTTGGGCGGCGTCTTGCCCTGCGCGGCGAATTTGGCGCGCTGCCTGTCCTCCCAGCGCGCGCGGCGCTCGGTCAGGATGCGGGCGAGCAGCTGCGCGCCGGTCTCGCATTCAAGCCCCTCTCCCTTGACGGGAGAGGGGTTGGGGAGAGGGTGTGGGCCTTGCGCGGCCCCCTCTCCCCCGGCCCCTCTCCCGCGAGGGGAGAGGGGAGCAGAGCGCGCCGCCCGCCAGGCGGCGGTCAACGCGCCCTCCACGGCGGCCTTGAGCAGCGACTGGCGATAACGCACCAGCTTCTTCTGCGCCGCCTTGAGCTCGGCCACGCCAGCGTCCAGGTCGGTGAGCAGTGCTTCGAGCTTGGCGACGATGCGGGTTTGTTCGGCGGCGGGCGGCAAATCGACGACCAGCCCGTTTAATGTTTCGAGCCGAATGCCACTAACAGTTGTTCCCGACCCCAGTTCCTGGATGAACCTCTCATGGGCGGCCACCCAATACAGCATGAAATCAGGACACACGCCTTGGCCGAAGAAAAGCGCCTTCAAATCTTGGTTGATGGCACACGTCACCTTAGGGCGCATGGCTCGCCCCAAAGCAATGCGGGTTGCCACGATCAAGGTACCTGCCGGTATGAGGTTGGTTGCACTGCCGTCAATGGCCTCTTGGGTAATGTGCTCCTCTGCATCCAAGGGACGCAAGGACTTCATGTCCTTGACGGTGAACCATGGAATATCGCCATCAAAGTATTGAGGAACGTTGCGGGCAGGCGTACCGCCTCCTACGACACGAAGCAACAAGTCTTCGAGAGCGACGCGCGCCCACCCGCTCGGCAACCCGCCCGCTTCACCCCTTCCATGATTTGTGTTCTTGCGCATAATTACACCAATCGTATGACGATTTCCCTCACCTGGAGGCCTTCCATGTCCACCGTGCGCAAAACCATCACCCTCACCGATCAGCAGGACGGCTGGATCAAGGCGCAGATCGCGGCAGGCCATTACACCAACGACAGCGAGGTGATCCGCGCCCTGGTGCGCCGCGAGCAGGAGCGCATGGCCGAGCTGCAGGCGGTGCGCGCCGCCCTCATTGAAGGCGAGAACAGCGGCGAGCCGCAGCCGTTTGACGCGCAGGCGTTCAAGGCACGCATGTTGGCCAAGGCAACGGCCGCGCATGGCTGATCTGCGCCTGACGCCGGCGGCGCTGCGCGATCTGGAAGGCATCTGGGACTACACCGTGGAGCGCTGGGGCACGGCGCAGGCGGTGCAGTATCTGGATAGGCTGAACGAGGCATTGCAGCGGTTGGCGCAAGCGCCGGATTCGGGCCAGCGCTGCGACGCCATCCGCCCAGGCTACCGCCGCCGCTGGGTGGAGCAGCACGCGGTGTATTACCAGTTACGCGGCAGCACGCTGGTCGTGGTGCGCGTGCTGCACCAGCGCATGGACGCTGGGCTCCACATATAAGGCGCGGCTGGGGTAGGCGCCTCACGCCACCAGCCCAGTGCCGAACAGGCTCGGCGCATTACGACTCATCACCATCCTCCTGCCACGCCAGCCGCTCGTCCCTGGGCGGCCAGGTGCCGGCGCGCACATGGGCCTCGTACCACTGGTGCATGTCGATATCGTCGATGGCGTATTCGCCCCGGGCGGACTTCCACACCATGCTGGGTTGGTGGTTGCGCAGGGCCTCCATGGCTTTTTGTACCTGCGCGCGGGTGACGTGGGCGCCGGTTTTGTCGCTGTAGAACGCCAGGGCCTCGGCGTCGTAGGGGCGAAAGCGCCGCCCCTGCTCCAGCATGCGCCAGATCACGGCCTGCTCGATGGGGCGCAGCGCCAGGTAGTCGCCTTCCATTTGTTGGCGCTCCTGCGCCAGGCGTTGCTGCGCCAGGGCGAGTGCGGCCGCCTCCATGCGCTGGCCGGGCTCGCCGGCAAAGGGGCTGAGGGCCTGCTCCAGCACTTCCACCAAGAACTGCGGGCGCTGGCCCAGGGCTTGAAAGGCCTGCAGGAGCAAGACCCTGTCCACCGGCGCCAAGGCCGGGCGCTGGCGCTCGATCAACGCTGCCAGGTGGCCCACGAAATCCTCGCCCAGCAAGGGCAAATGCTTGATGCTGGAGCCATAGAACGGCGATGCATTGGTGTTGACCAGGCGCAGCAGCTTGTCCCGGTCGGAGCCGGACATGACCAGCATCAGGTTCACGCTGCCGGGGCGGTTGAGCTGGTCGCGTGCCGATTTGAGGGCGGTCATGCTGTGCTCGCCGGCCTCGCTGGTCAGGCTGTGCTGGGCTTCGTCGATGATCAGCGCCACGGGCGCCCTGGCCAGTTGGTGCAGCGCACGCAGCGCATCGGTCAGCGTGGAGCCTTTGGGCTGGCCGATGTGGCGCGTGTCGATCTTCAAGGCGCCGGCAAGGCTGACGCTCTCCAGCCCGCTGGCACGCGCGGCCTTGGCCACCAGCCCCTGGTGTTGGTGCAGCGCCTGGCCTATGGCCTCGGCGATCAACTCACCCGGGTCGCGCAGCGGGGCCGCCCACAAGTCCACGTACACCACGGCCGCGCCGCGCTTTTGCAGGCGCGGCACCAGCTCGCTTTGCAAAAAGGTGGATTTGCCGGTGCGCCGGGGTGCGGCCAGAAACAGGCCGTTGGGGGCATCGTTGAACAGGTTGCCGCCCAACAGGGCTTCGCACATCTCGTCGGCCAGCTGGGAGCGGGAGTAATACATGCTTGTATCTTCAAATATCTTTATTTAGATACAGTATATTCGGTTGAATATCGCAAGATACAAACCGGTGCGTCCTCTTGCCTTCTCACGCCACCAGCTCCTGGTTCATCCCCTCCATCAGCGTATCGAGCTCCTTGCCGAACAGGCTCCAGGCCTTTTGCAGCCCGCCCCGGGCGGCCAGGGCGGCGTAGTCGAAGTCGTCGCGCTGGATGCTGCAGCTGCTGGCGATGTGCTCTTTCATCAGGCGCAGCCAGTCCATTTGCTCAGGCGTGAAGGCGCTGGCGCGGCGGCTGTTGTGGCGCCAGACCCAGTCGGCAAAGCGCCTGTCCACGGCGTCGGCAAAGGGCTGCAGCTCGCCCTCCATCCCCAGGGCAAAGCGCAGCAGGCTGACGAGGTCGGTGAGCTGGCGCTGCTGGTCTGCGCCCTGCACTTGATTCGCCTGCACGCGGGCGTAGGCGCTCCACAGGCGTTCGGTGGTGAGCATCAGCGGGGGCCGGGCCAGCTGCTCGTGCAGTTCTTGCACCATTTCGAGTGCCAGCGCGCGCCGTTGGTACGGTTGGCTATACAAAAACGATAGCGCGGCGATTTCGTCCTTGTGCTGGCGCAGGTAGTCGGCAAAGCGTGCGATGTCTGCCTTTGCCTGCGCCTCGGCCTGTTCGGAGTAGCCCGAGAACGTGACCTGATCGAGGTTGAGGTGGTCGATGATCTGCTCGCGCTCGCGTCGGCAGCTTTCGATTTCGCCCCGCAGCAGCGGCTTGTCAAACGGCGCGCAGGCGGCGGCCACGCGCGCGTCGCGGGCGGCCTGCAGTTCTTCGGGCAGCAGCGTTTCTTCGCTGCGCGTAATGCCGCTGGCCTGGGCTGTGGCGAGCGCCGTTTGCAGCACGGCGTCGGCGTCCAGCGCGGCAATCAGGCCTTTGCCGAGTTCGCCGAACGGGATGCCGCCGCTGGCCTTTGCAATGCGTGCCTGGGCCTTGTCGTCCAGCTGCTTGGCCAGGCGCACCAGGCGGTTGGCGAGGCTGAGCACGGTGTCGTCGTCGCGGTGGCCGATGGCTATTGCCTGCAGCAAGTCCTTGAGCGGCACGCTGGGCTTTTTCTCCAGCGGGCGGCTTTCGGTCTTGAGGGATTTTTCCACGCCCACGGCGTCGATCAGCACAAAACGATCCTTGGCGCCGGGGGCCGAGTTGCTGACCTTTTTGAGCCCCTCGGCATCCAGGCTGCGCACGCCCCGGCCCTTCATCTGCTCGTAGTAGCCACGGCTCTTCACGTCGCGCATGAAGATCAGCACCTCCAGGGGCTTTACGTCGGTGCCGGTGGCGATCATGTCCACGGTGACGGCGATGCGCGGGTGGTAGTCGTTGCGAAAGCTCGACAGCACGCTGTCGGCGTCCTTCTCGCCGTAGGTGACCTTGCGGCAAAACGCATTGCCTTCGCCGTAGACCTCGCGCACGGTTTGGATGATGTCGTCGGCGTGGCTGTCGGTCTTGGCGAAGATGAGGGTCTTGGGCACCTCTTTGCGGCCAGGGAAGATGCGCGTCTGCACGGCGGTTTTCATGGCCTGGATGACTTGGCGGATCTGGCTGGGGTTGACGACGGAACGATCGAGTTCCTTGCCGCTGTAGGCCTGGTCATCCTCGGTCTCGGCCCAGCGCTTTTTGCGCGTGGCGCGGTCGCGGTGGTCTACCCATTCGCGTGCTTCAATGGTGGCGCCCTTTTGCGTGACCTCGGTGACGATTTCATACACGTCGTAGCCCACGTTGACACCGTCGGCCACCGATTGCTCGTAGCTGTATTCGGCGACGATGTTCTCGTTGAAGAAGCCGTAGGTGCGCTTGTCGGGCGTGGCCGTGAGGCCGATGAGGAAGGCGTCGAAATAGTCCAGCACCTGTTTCCACAGGTTGTAGATGCTGCGGTGGCATTCGTCGATGACGATGAAGTCGAAGCTCTCCACCGGCACGGCGGGGTTGTAGCGCACCCATTTCTGCTGCGTGGCGCTTTGCTGCAGTTCATTGAGAGAAACGTCCTCGGCCGATTCGTCCAGCGCCTGCCCCGAGAGGATGGAGTACATGCGCTGGATGGTGCTGATGCAGACCTGCGCGTGCGGGGCTATGTTGGAGCCGGCCAGGCGCTGCACGTTGTACAGCTCGGTGAACTTGCGGCCATCGTCGGGCGGCTGATAGGCCATGAATTCCTGCTGCGCCTGCTTGCCCAGGTTGCGCGTATCGACCAGGAACAGGATGCGCCGGGCGCCGCCGAATTTCAGCAGGCGGTAGATGCTGGTAATGGCCGTAAAGGTCTTGCCCGCGCCGGTGGCCATGTGGATCAGCGCGCGCGGCTTGTTCTGCGCCAGCGACGCCTCCAACCCGGTGACGGCGCCGGTCTGGCAGTGGCGCAGTTGTTCAGCTGGCAACGCCGGCATGGCGCCCTGTAGGCGGCGGCGCAGCGTGTTGGGCTCGCGCAGCCAGTCGGCCAGCATTTCGGGCCGGAAGAAGTGGAAGATTTCGCGCGAGCGCGGCGCGGGATCAAAGCCATCGGTAAAGCGGATGACCTGGCCCGTGGCTTCGAACAGAAAGCGCAGCGGGGCGCTGTCTTTGCGCCATTTCAGGTGCGACATGGCGTAGCGCCCGGTCTGCGCCTCTGCCGCCGTGAGGTGGGCGCCCGCAGTATCTTTCTTGGCCTCGATGACGCCGCAGGCCACGCGGCCCACGAACAGTACGTAGTCGGCCGGGCCGGTGTCGGTGGGGTATTCGCGCACGGCCACGCCCGGGGCTGCAGACAGGTCGATGCTGCGCTGATCCTGCACGGCCCAGCCGGCCTCGGTCAGCTTGCGGTCTATGGTCTGGCGCGCCAAGGCCTCTGGGGTCATGCGGTGAATCCCTTTTGCAAAAAATTCGATTTGGCGCTGATATTGCAAGCGCCAGCAGCTATTAAAACAAAAGCGCCAGGGACATCACCTGCGGCTGCAAGCACCGTTGCCCCGCGCCATGGCAGCTGAATGCGCCTAGACTCGCGACTTTTCCACATTCCAGCCCCGAAAGGCCTCCCATGACCAGTGCCAACACCGCCCCGGGCACGCCCTACGGCACGATTCCGCCCGCGTCGCCCCTGCCCCAGCGCCGCCCCATCAGCCTGCCGCGCCTGGCGCAGATGCGCGAGGCGGGCGAGAAGATCACCATGCTGACCGCCTACGACGCCACCTTTGCCGCCGTGGCCGATGCGGCCGGGCTGGAGACGATTCTGGTGGGCGACTCGCTCGGCATGGTGTGCCAGGGCCTGTCCAGCACCGTGGGCGTGTCGCTGGACACCATGGCCTACCACACCGAGAGCGTGACGCGCGGCCTGCGCCGCGTGCAGGGCACGGCCTGGGTGGTGGCGGATTTGCCCTTTGGCACCTACCACGAGAGCCGCGAACAGGCACTGAGGAGCGCCAGCCACCTGATGCAGGCGGGCGCGCACATGGTCAAGCTCGAAGGCGGCGGCTGGACGGCGCCCACGGTGCGCTTCCTGGTCGAGCGCGGCATTCCCGTCTGCGCCCACCTCGGGCTGACGCCGCAGACCGTGCACGCCCTGGGCGGCTACCGCGTGCAGGGCAAGGGCGACGAGGCCGCGGCCGAGCTGCGCCGCCACGCCCTGGAGCTGCAGGACGCCGGCGCCGCCATGATGGTGCTGGAGATGGTGCCCGCCGCCCTGGCCGCCAGCCTGACGCAGGAGCTGCCGCACTGCCACACCATAGGCATAGGCGCGGGCAAGGGCACGGCCGGCCAGGTGCTGGTGATGCACGACATGCTGGGCGTGAACCTGGGCAAGAACCCGAAGTTCGTGCACGACTTCATGCAGGATGCGGGCAGCGTCAAGGGCGCCATGGAGGCCTATGTGCGCGCCGTGAAGAACGGCAGCTTTCCCGACGACGCACTGCACGCCTGGTGATTTTTACCAGCGGCGGCGTCTCGCCGCCAGCATCGAGGTGGGGATGGGGGCCCGCTCGCAAAAACCAACGCATGTCTCATGCCAGCGCCGCCGGCCCCCACCCCTGCCCTCCCCCAGAGGGGGAGGGAGCAAACACCCCCCACTCATTTTTGCCATGCAAATCACCCGCACCATCACCGAACTGCGCGCCGCCCTCGCCGGCCGCGGCCGCCCCGCCTTCGTGCCCACCATGGGCAATCTGCACGACGGCCACATCGCCCTAGTGCGCCAGGGCCGGCCGCTGGCCGGGACTCTGGTCGCCAGCATCTTCGTGAACCGTCTGCAGTTTCTGCCGCACGAAGATTTTGATAGCTATCCGCGCACCTGGGACGCCGATTGCGCGCGATTGGAGGCCGCAGGTTGCGACATCGTGTTCGCGCCGCGCGAGGCCGATCTGTATCCCGAGGCGCAGACCTTCAAGGTGCAGCCCGACGCCCAGCTGGCCGACATCCTGGAAGGGCATTACCGCCCCGGTTTCTTCACCGGCGTGTGCACGGTGGTGATGAAGCTATTCTCGGCCGTGTTCTTTGCCAGCGGCGGCGGCACGGCGCTGTTCGGCAAGAAGGACTACCAGCAGCTCATGGTGATACGCCGCATGGTGCAGCAGTTTGCGCTGCCGGTGGACATCGTCGCCGGCGACACCCAACGCGCCCCGGACGGCCTGGCGCTGAGCTCGCGCAACGGCTACCTGAGCGCCGAAGACCGCGCCAAGGCGGTGCAGCTGTCGCAGGCGCTGCGCGTGCTTGCCCAGGCTGCCCTGCAGCCGGGCGCCGACCTGGCGGCGCTGGAGCAGCAGGCGCTGCAGTCGCTCAACGCCCAGGGCTGGCAGACCGACTACCTCACGGTGCGCCAGCGCCAGGATCTGCAGCCGGCGCAGCCGGGCGCCGCGGCAGGCACGCTGGTGGCGCTGGGCGCGGCGCGCCTGGGCGGCACGCGGCTCATCGACAATTTGGAGGTTTAGCGTTTGGCGTTGGGCGTTCAGCGTTCGGCGCCGGGCCCCAAGCGTTCCAGGATCAGGTCCCGAATGCGGCCGGCGGCCGGCATGAGCGTCAGGTCGCGCGGCCAGACCAGATTCAGGTGGGTGCGCAGCTCCACGCCCTGCAGCGGAAAAAGCTGCGGCAGCACCGGCCCCGCCAGCTGGCCAAAACTCTGCGGCGCAAACGCCACGCCCAGGCCGCGCTGCGCCATCAGCAGCATGGGCAGGGTCTCGCCGCCCCAGTACACCACGTTGGGCACAAAGCCGGCCTTCTGGCAGGCGCGCAGCACCATGTCGGAGATGCCGGTACCCAGCGGCGAGCGGTGCAGCAGAAAGCGCTCGCCGCGCAGATCCGCCAGGCGCACGCGCGTGCCGGCGCCTGCAGGATGGCCCGGCGGCAGCGCCACGCACAGCGGCTCGTCCAGGATGGCGCGTGACTCCAGCTCGGGGGCAATGTATTCGCTGCGCGAGATGATCAGATCCAGCCCGCGCTCGCGCAGGCGCTGCAGCATGTAGCCAGCCTCGCCCTCCTGCACATCGACGGTGATGTCCAAATCGCTGGCGGCCAGGTCTTCCATGACTACGGGCATGACGAACAGGCTGGCCGCCGTGGCGCAGCCGATGTGCACCGTGCCGCGCGCGCCCTGCTCGGCCTCGCGCAGCTCGCGGCGCATGGTCTGCAGCTGGGCCAGCATGGCCTTCGCGCGCAGGTAGAACAGCTCGCCCGTGGCCGAGGGCGCCAGCCGGTGGCCGCTGCGGTCGAACAGCGTCACGCCCAGCTCATCCTCCAGCTTGCGCAGCAGGATGCTGAGCGGCGGCTGCGTCATGTGCAGGCGCGTGGCGGCGGCGGACACGCTGCCCTCCTCGTAGACGGCGACAAAACATTTCAGGCGGTGCTCATCCATACATTCAATAAATAAAGATAGATTTTATATATATTGGACGTTTGTTTGTTGTCTCCCTACACTGCAACGCATTCCGGCACTGAACCGCAAGCCGCAGACCCACAGGAGACATCAAGCCATGAAGTTCGTCATTGCCCTGATCCGCCACGAAACCAATACCTTCTCGCCCATCCCCACGGTGCTCAGCGACTTCCGCCGCGGCACCGGCCAGGGGCCGGCCTATGGCGAGGCCGCGCGGCTGGCCTGCGAGGGCACGAAGAATGCCGCCACCGCCTACCTGGACATGGCGCGCGAGATGGGCGCCGAGGTGGACTTTGCCGTGTACGCCGGCGCCGTGCCCAGCGGCGTGGTGACGCGGGAGGCCTTCGAGCACCTGTGCGACACCGTGGTGCAAAGCGTGTCCAAGGGTTGTGATGCGGTGCTGCTGGACTTGCACGGCGCCATGGTGGTCGAGGGCTACCCCGACGCCGAGGGCGAGCTGCTGCGCCGCCTGCGCGCGTGCACGCCAGCGGGCCTGCCTATCGGCGTGGCGCTGGACTTCCATGCCAACTTCAGCAGCGAACTGATCCGCAACGCGACGGTAATCGCCGGCTACTGCACTTATCCGCATATCGACATCTACGAGACCGGCGAGCGCGTGGCGCGCAGCATCCGCGCCAGGCTCGAAGGCCGCAGCGACCCGGTGCTGCTGTGGCGCCGCCTGCCCATGCTGACGCACATGCTGCGCCAGACACCCTCCATGCAGCCCATGAAGGACATCATGGATCGCGCCATGCAGGCCGAGCGTGATGGCGAGGTCTGCAATGCATCGGTATTTGGCGGCTTTCCGCTGTCGGATATCCCCTACGCTGGTCTTTCTGTAGTCATCGTCGCCGAACGTGCACGCATGCAGCAGGGCCAACAGCTGCTGGATGAACTGTGCGACCTGGCCTGGTCGCGCCGCGCCGACTTCGTCTTTGAATCGGGCTCGGTGGCCGAATCCATCGCCCATGCCAAGACGCTTAAAGACGGCCCGGTGCTGCTGATCGACCACGGCGACAACGCCGGCGCCGGCGGCGTGACCGATGTCATGGACGTGCTGGAAGAGGTACTCAAACAGGGCCTGCAGGACGTGGTAGCCGGCCCGTTCTGGGATCCGGCCGCGGTGGCAACGCTGTTCGACCGTGGCGTGGGCGCCGAGGTCACGCTGGACTTGGGCGGCAAGACGGACATGCCAGCGCTCCACTTAAAAGGCCGGCCGCTGCGCCTGACGGGCGTGGTCGAGCGCCTGACGGACGGCGAATACACCGTCACCGGCCCCATGTTCACCGGCGTGCGCCAGAGCCTGGGCCGCACCGCCGTGCTGCGCGTGGGCAGCGTGCGCATCTTCATCAGCGAGCGCACGCAGGAGCCATATGACGCGGGCGTGTTCACCCATGCGGGCGTGGATCCGGCCCAGGCGCACTATGTACTGCTCAAGTCGCGCCAGCATTTCCGCGCCGGCTTCGGGCCGATGGCCAGGCATGTGGTGCTGGTCAGCGGGCCGGGCGTGTGCAGCTCCGACTATGGCCTGTTCCCGTTCAAGCACCTGAACCGCCCCATGTACCCGCTGGACGCCGGCGCCACCCCGGCCGATGGCGCGAGCTGGGTGCCGGCCACCGCATGACGCACAGCACACGCCATGCAGGAGATGCTCTACCCCGCGGCCGTGGTGCTGCTCGGCTATGTGGTGCTGGGCATCACGGGCTTTGGATCGGCCCTGGTCATCGTGCCGCTGCTGGCCTGGCGCTGGCCGTTGGAGCAGGTGGTGCCCCTGGTGCTGCTGCTGGATGTACCGGCCTCGCTGCTGCTGGGCGGGCTGAACCTGCACCATGTGAACCTTGCCGAACTAAAGAGACTGCTGCCGGGCATGGTGGCGGGGGCCCTCGCCGGCCTGTGGCTGTCGAACCAGCTCTCCAGCCAATGGCCGCTGCTGGCCCTGGGCCTGTACGTGGCGGCCGTGGGCGCCAAGGCGCTGCGCGCCGCGCCGCCGCAGCCCAGGCCCCTGGCTGCGGCCTGGAGCCATGCCGCAGGCGGCGCGATTGGCCTGGTGGAAATGCTGTTCGGCACCGCCGGCCCATTGGTGGTGGCGTGGCTGTCGCGGCGCCTGCCCGGCGTGATGGAGCTGCGCGCCAGCACCCCGGTGGTGATCACCGTCAGCGCCTGCTCGGTGCTGCTGACCATGGGCGCTGCGGGCCGGCTGTCGCACGGCGCGCTGTGGCAGCGCTGGCTGCTGCTGATCGTCCTGGCCGCCGTCGGGGTGTTGATAGGCCACCACCTGGCGCGCCGGGTGTCGGCCGACAGCCTGCGCAAGCTGATTTGCGGCCTGCTGGTCGCAAGCGGCCTGACGCTGGTGAGCCATGCGCTGCAGCTGCATTGACTACCAGGAGATGCCGTTGACCCAAGACACGCACCCATTCATCCCATAACCATCCCATAACCACCCCATAACCATCCCATATCCATCCCACAAGGAGTCAGGAGACATGTTCAAGTCCATCACAAAAATCAGCGCCATCGCCCTCGGCGCCGCCATGCTCTGCGGCACTGCGCTTGCGCAGAACGCATCCACCCAGCCGCTCAAGATCATCATCGGCTTTCCGGCCGGCGGCGCCCTGGACAACTTGGCGCGCGCCATGGCCGAGAAGCTGCGCACCGACCTGGGCCGCACGGTCATCGTGGACAACAAGCCCGGTGCCAGCACCCATATTGCGGCCACCACCGTGAAGCGCGCGCCGCCCGACGGCACCACCATCCTCATCAGCCCCGCGCCGCCCTTCGTCACGCACCCGCTGACCTACGACAAGCTGCCGTTCGACCCGGACAAGGATTTCATCGCCGTGGCCCACCTGGCCGATACCCCCCTGGTGGCCACGACCTCGGCCAGCAGCCCGTACAACTCGATGCGCGAGTACCTGGACTGGGTGAAGAAGAACCCCAAGGAAAGCGGCGTGGGCATGGTTTCGATGGGCGGCGCGCTGCACTTCGGCCTGCTGCAGCTGAACCAGGATCTGGGCATCAGCCTGACGCCCGTGGCCTACAAGGGCGCGCCGCCCATGCTGACCGACGAAATCGGCGGCGTGCTGCCCGTGGGCATGGACACGGTGGCCTCGGCCAGCGAGCTGGAGAAGGCCCGCAAGATCAAATACCTGGGCGTGCCCGGCCTGCAGCGCACCAAGCTGCTGCCGAATGTGCCGACCTTCAAGGAACAGGGCGTGCCGGGCTTTGACCAGGCGTCGAGCTGGTATGCCGCCTACCTGCCCACGGGCACGCCCGCGACGCTGGTGAGCCAGCTGGAGAAGGCCATGATCGCCATCGTGAAAGACCCGGCCTTCAGCGCGAAGATGGCGCAGTCGGGCATGGTCACCACGGGCCTGCCCGGCGCCGAGGTCACGAAGATGATCAAGGCGCAACGCGAGGCCGCGCGGCCCATCGTGGAAAAGTCGGGCTACCGGGCAACGCAATAGCCGACGGGCTGGCGCGCAGGTGCCGCGTCAATAACCCCCACCCATGTAGCCCGCCCCACCACCCGTGGTGCGCCCGGCGGGCGCTGCCGGCGTATCGGCGGCAAAGCAGTAAAACAGCCCCGCCCCGCCCGTGGACTTGAGGGCCTCCATGCCGCAGCCGCGCGAGGCATGGGAGGAATTCCATGAATGGGCCGCTTCGCTGTCGTCCAGTCCGGTGCGATCATGGTGGCCCAACAGGGCCGAACCGGCGCCGTCATGCGTCCAGTTGCCACAGGTGGTTTCACCGGCGGCGCTGGAGGCACGGCCATCGGGCAGCGATCCGGTCAGCATGTCGTGCATGTTCACCGCATCGCCCACTCCGCTGACCACCTCGCCCTTCTCGGTCAGCGCGGTCTGCTTGTCGATGTGGTTGGCGCGGTGCAGCTCGTCCACATTGCGCGCGATCAGCACGCCCCGGGCGTTGTACCAGGGGCCGGCGCCGATGCGGTCGCGCGCATTGACCGCTGGGCTCGCGGCCGTGGCCACCGTACTCAGGTAGGCGCGCCAGGTGCGCCCGCCCGCGCCCACCCCGTTCGCCAGCGCCTGGCAGTAGCGGTCGGCCCCTGCGAGGCCCCCCAGATCGGCCCCGCGACCGGGATTACTGCTGGTGACAAAAAAACCCATGGGTGCGGCGTCGCCCGGCGCCTTGGCGGACATGGGCGCGCAGGCCGCCAGCACGGCGGCAGCAGACAGCACTAGCGGCAAGGGGCGATAAGGCATGGCATGTGTCCTCGGACTAGACGAGAAGCGCAGGCTACGCCAAGAAATGGGAAGGTTCAAGCGCCCCGCACACCCTCTCAGTGCCGCTCCACCGTGGGCTCGCGCTCCATCAGCCGCGCCACGGCATCGGCGGCGCGCAGCTGGCCGTCCAGCAGGCCCAGCACGCATTCGGCAATCGGCATCTCCACGCCCGCGGCGCGGGCGCGCTGCACCACGGTGCGGGCACTGTGCACGCCCTCGGCCACATGGCCCAGCGAATCGACCGCCTGCTGCGGGCTCTTGCCCTCGGCCAGCAGCAGGCCGACGCGGCGGTTGCGCGACAGGTCGCCGGTGGCGGTGAGCACCAGGTCGCCCAGGCCCGACAGTCCCATGAAGGTGTCGGGCCGAGCGCCCAGGGCCAGGCCCAGGCGCGTCATTTCGGCCAGGCCGCGCGTGATGAGGGCGGCGCGCGCGTTCAGGCCCAGCTGCAGGCCGTCGCACAGGCCGGTGGCGATGGCCAGCACGTTCTTCACAGCGCCGCCCACCTCCACGCCCACGATGTCGTCGCTGGCATAGACGCGCAGCATGTGGCCATGAAAGCCCGCCACCAGCGCATCGCGCACGCTGGCGTGGCGGCTGGCGGCCACCAGGGCCGTGGGCTGGGCGCGCGCCACCTCCAGCGCAAAGCTGGGGCCGCTGAAGGCGCCGCTGGCGAGCTGCGGCGCCACCTCGGCGCAGACCTCGTGCGCCATCAGGCCGGTGCCGGCCTCGAAGCCCTTGCACAGCCAGGCCACGGGCGCGCGGCAGTCCTTGAGCTGCTGCAGCATGCCGCGCAGCGCCGCCATGGGCGTGCCGATGATGACCAGATCGGCGCCATCGGCGAGCCGCCGCGCCTCGCCGGCCTGCACCTGCAAAGCGGGCGGAAAGGCCACGCCGGGCAGGTAGCGCGGGTTCTGCCGCGCCTGCTGCATGGCCGTGGCCTGAGCGGCATCGCGCGCCCACAGCGTGACGCCGTGGCCCGCGCCATGGCCGGCGCCGCTGATGGCGATGGCCGTGCCCCAGGCACCTGCGCCAAGAACTACGATTTTCATAGCTTACAGCGCTTGATTGATGGGCGTTGGAGGCTTAAAACCCCTCAAATCATCCAATGTGTCGGGTTACTGCACCTGGGCGTTGGCACCTTCGGCCGCGGCCGCCTGCTGCTGCTCGTACATGGCCTGGAAGTTGATTTCGGCCAGGTGCACGGGCGGGAAGCCGGCGCGCGTGATGGTGTCGGCCACGCTGGCGCGCAGGTAGGGATAGACGATCTGCGGGCAGGCAATGCCGACGACGGCGCCCATCTGCTCCTCGGGCAGGTTGCGGATCTCGAAGATGCCGGCCTGCTTGGCCTCGACCAGGAACACCGTCTTGTCCTGGATCTTGGTCTGCACGGTGGCCGTCACGGCGACCTCGAAGATGCCCTCGGCCACGGGCGTGGCCTGCACGCCAAGCTGGATGTCCACGCTGGGCTGCTCCTGCTCCAGCAGGATGGCGGGCGAATTGGGCTGCTCCAGCGACAGATCCTTCAAGTAGACGCGCTGGATCTGGAATACGGGGGTTGCTTCTTCGGTAGACATGGTTTTAGCTTCCGTTGGTCAAAACAAAGCCCGCCCGGGAGACGCTCCCGCAGCGGGCACATGGGGCTGCATTATCCTAAATCCGGCAGTTGGATGCGCCCGTCAGTGCCGTAATCGGCGCGTCAGGCAAGGCGCGACGACGCAGCGGGCTCCTGCCCGCAAGGAGGAACAACGCCGCATGGCGCGTCGAGTGCGGTGCTGGCGGGTGCATAGCGCTGTCACCTCGTGGGTGACCTGCAACGAAGCAGCAAAATTCAATATTCATAGGACGTTATTGAAGATTGAAAGCGATCAACTGCCGGATTTAGGATTATGCAACCTCGGTCGATCGATCAGGCGCCGAGCAGGGGCATCAGGCCGCCGCGCTGATCCAGCGCCGCCAGGTCGTCGAAGCCACCCACATGGGTGTCGCCAATGAAGATCTGCGGCACGGTGCGCCGGCCGGTGACCTCCATCATGTGCTGGCGCGCGGCGGGGTCGGTATCGACGCGGACCTCCTCGATCTGCTCCACGCCCTTCATTTTCAGCAGCTGCTTGGCCCGTATGCAGTAGGGGCAGACGCCGGTGGTGTACATCTTCACGGCTTGCATGGCAAAACGACCTTTCAGAAAATTACGCGAATCTGGCTGCAGATAGGGCCGGATCAGGCCTTTTCAACCGGCATGCTGGCCTCGCGCCAGGCCGCCAGGCCGCCGGCCAGGGTTTGCGCCTTGTCGTAGCCCAGGCCCTTGGCAATGCCCACGGCACGCGCGGCGCGCCCGCCCTTGGCACAGACCATGATGACCGGCACGGCCTTGTTCTTGGCCACCTGCGGCAGGCGTTCCTGCAGCTGCGCCAGCGGGATGTTCTTGGCGCCGCCGACATGGCCGGCGGCATATTCGGCGGGCTCGCACACGTCGATCACCAGCGCCTTCTCACGGTTGATGAGCTGCACCGCCTGCGCGGCGCTCAAGCCGCCACCGACGCCCTTGAAGGCCGGCACCAGCAACATGCCGCCCGAGGCCAGCGCGAGCACGATCAAATACCAGTTGTCGATGATGAAGTTCACGAAGATCCTTAAGCCATAAAACCGGTAATTCTAAAATAGCGGGTTTTGACTTGCACGACCCAGGGCCACCATGCACAAACTCGTTCTGATCCGCCACGGCGAATCTACGTGGAATCTCGAAAACCGCTTCACCGGCTGGACTGACGTCGACCTGACCCCCACCGGCGTATCGCAGGCCATGTCGGCCGGCAAGCTGCTCAAGGCCGAGGGCTATGAATTCGACCTGGCCTACACCAGCGTGCTCAAGCGCGCCATCCACACGCTGTGGTACACGCTCGACGAGATGGATCGCACCTGGCTGCCGGTGGTCAAGAGCTGGCGCCTGAACGAGCGCCACTACGGCGCGCTGCAGGGCCTGAACAAGGCCGAGACCGCCAAGCAATACGGCGACGAGCAGGTGATGGTGTGGCGGCGCAGCTACGACACGCCGCCGCCGGCCCTGGAAGCCAGCGACCCGCGCTGCGAGCGCAGCGACCGGCGCTACGCCGGCCTGGCGTCCGAGCAGGTGCCGCTGACCGAATGCCTCAAGGACACCGTGGCGCGCGTGCTGCCCTACTGGAACGAGGCCATCGCGCCGACGATCCGTTCGGGCAAGCGCGTGCTGATCGCCGCCCATGGCAACTCCATCCGCGCCCTGGTCAAGTACCTGGACGGCATCTCCGACCAGGACATCGTCGGCCTGAACATCCCCAACGGCATTCCGCTGGTGTATGAGCTGGACGATGATTTGAAGCCGCTGCGCAGCTACTACCTGGGCGACGCCGAGGCCGCGGCCAAGGCCGCCGCCGCCGTGGCCGCGCAAGGCAAGGCCTGATCTTCAGCTTAAAAAATAGGCAAAAACGCGGGAACCGACCAGGGCTGCGCCCTTCCAAGGTGTATATTGGTTCGAGGCGGTAAAGGGACTTTTATGGGTCAGAAACTGAAAATTGCGGGATGGGTATCGGTCGGCGTGATGGCCGGCGCCCTGACCACGGTGTCGCTGCAGACCGTGGCGCGCGGCGCGATGACGCCGCTGCCGCTGGAGGAAATCCAGCAGCTGTCGGCCGTGTTCGGCCTGATCAAGACCGACTACGTGGAGCCGGTGGACGACAAGAAGCTCATCACCGACGCCATCAGCGGCATGGTCTCCAGCCTGGATCCGCATTCGCAGTATTTCGACAAGAAGTCCTTCAAGGAATTCCGCGAGGGCACCACCGGCCGCTTCGTCGGCGTGGGCATAGAGATCACGCAGGAAGACGGCCTGGTCAAGGTGGTCTCGCCCATCGAGGGCTCGCCCGCCGACCGCGCCGGCCTCAAGACCAACGACCTGATCACCAAGATCGACGACACCGCCGTCAAGGGCCTGACGCTGAACGAGGCCGTCAAGCGCATGCGCGGCGAGCCCAACACCAAGGTCACGCTGACCATACTGCGCAAGGACGAGAGCCGCAGCTTCCCCGTGACCATCACGCGCGAGGAGATCAAGACCCAGTCGGTCAAGGCCAAGGTGATCGAGCCCGGCTACGCCTGGATCCGCCTGTCGCAGTTCCAGGAGCGCACGGTGGACGACTTCGTGCGCAAGGTGGAAGAGATTTACAAGCAGGAGCCGCGCCTGAAGGGCCTGGTGCTCGACCTGCGCAACGACCCCGGCGGCCTGCTGGACGCAGCCGTGGCGGTGTCGGCCGCCTTCCTGCCCGAGAACGTCACCGTGGTCTCCACCAACGGCCAGCTGGCCGAGAGCAAGGCCACCTTCAAGGCAGCGCCCGAGTTCTATCAGCGCCGCGGCAACGGCGACCCGCTCAAGCGCCTGCCGGCGGCCCTCAAGACCGTCCCCCTGGTGGTGCTGGTCAACGAGGGCTCAGCCTCGGCCAGCGAGATCGTCGCCGGCGCGCTGCAGGACAACAAGCGCGCCACCATCATGGGCAGCCAGACCTTCGGCAAGGGCTCGGTGCAGACCGTGCGGCCGCTGGGCCCGGACACCGGCATCAAGCTGACCACGGCGCGCTACTACACGCCCAGCGGCAAGTCCATCCAGGCCAAGGGCATCGTGCCCGACGTGATGGTCGATGAGACCGCCGAGGGCGACCTGTACGCAGCACTGCGCATGCGCGAGGCTGATCTGGAAAAGCACCTGACCAGCGGCCAGGGCGCCGAGGTCAAGGACGAGGTGCGCGAGAAGGCGCGCGAGGAGGCCCGCAAACGCCTCGAAGAAGAAACCAAGAAGCCCATCGCCGAACGCAAGCTGCCCGAGTTCGGCTCGGACAAGGACTTCCAGCTCGCGCAGGCGCTGAACCAGCTCAAGGGCCGCACCGTGGTGGCAAGCAAGACGCTGACCGAGCGCAAGGAAGAGAAGAAGGATGAATAAGACGTTGAGCGTTGGGCGTTGGGCGTTGAGCGAACACGCAAAACGCCCAACGCTCCACCTCTTCAATGACTGACGACCAGCTGCTGCGCTACTCGCGCCATATCCTGCTCGACGAGATCGGCATCGAGGGGCAGGAGCGCATCCTGGCAGCGCATGTGCTGATCATCGGCGCCGGCGGCCTGGGCTCGCCGGCGGCGCTGTTCCTGGCCTCGGCCGGCGTCGGCAGGATCACGCTGGTGGATGACGATGCGGTGGACTTGACCAACCTGCAGCGCCAGATCGCCCACACCACGGAGCGCGTGGGCGCGCCCAAGGTGGAGTCCGCCGCCCAGGCCATGCGTGCCATCAATCCCCTGGTCGATATCCGCACGCTGCGCGAGCGCGTGGATGCCCAGGCGCTGGACGCGCTGGTGGCCGAGGCCGGCGTCGTGCTGGACTGCACCGACAACTACCGCACGCGCCAGGCCATCAACGCTGCCTGCGTGCGCGCCGCCAGGCCACTCGTGGCCGGCGCCGCGATCCGCTTTGACGGCCAGATCTCGGTCTACGACCCCCGGCCGGGCGACCAGCCCTGCTATGCCTGCCTGTTCCCGCCCGATGCCCAGTTCGAGGAGGTGGCCTGCTCCACCATGGGCGTGTTCGCCCCCATGGTGGGCATCATCGGCACCATGCAGGCGGCCGAGGCGCTCAAACTCATCACCGGCGTGGGCCAGTCCCTCGCCGGGCGCCTGCTGATGCTGGACGGGCGCGACATGCGGTGGACTGAGATGCGCATCCAGCGGGACAGTGCCTGCCCCGTCTGCGGCCAGCAACACGCGCAGAACGGGTAGGAAGACGCCTACGGCGATAGCGCGCTGCAACCGGCAACGGGCACCGGCCAGCACTTCTACAGTAGCAACCAGGTTGGTTCCAACTTGTGCCTGTCAGGCAGTCCGCCCGTGAAACTGCGTACCTACTTCGTCGAAGACAACGCCACCATCCGCCAGAACCTGATCGACACGCTGCAGGAGCTGGCCCAGGTGCATGCGGTGGGCTGCGCTACGACGGAGGACGAGGGCAAGGAATGGCTCACCGCCCACCCCGCGCAATGGGATCTGGCCATCGTGGATCTGTTCCTGCGCCAAGGCAGCGGCCTGGGCGTGCTGGCCGCCTGCCGCGAGCGCCTGGCCGAGCAGAAGATGGTGGTGCTGAGCAACTACGCCACGCCCGATGTGCGCATGCGCTGTGCACAGCTGGGCGTGGATGCGGTGTTCGACAAGTCCAACGAAATCGAGGCCCTGGTGGACTACTGCGTAGGGCACAGTGCGCAGCGCGCGGCTACTGGCCCTGCTGCTTGAGGCGCATCTCGGCCGCGCGTGCATGGCCCTGCAGGCCTTCGCCACGGGCCAGCACGCTGGCGATGCCGCCCAGCACCTGGGCGCCCTGCTCGCTGACCTCGATCAGGCTGCTGCGCTTTTGAAAGTCGTATACGCCCAGCGGCGACGAAAAGCGCGCCGTGCCGCTGGTGGGCAGCACATGGTTCGGGCCGGCGCAGTAATCGCCCAGGGACTCGCTGGTGTAGGCGCCCAGGAAGATGGCGCCGGCGTGCCTGAGCAGCGGCTCCCAGCGGTGCGGCTCGCGGCTGCTGATCTCCAGGTGTTCGGGGGCGATGCGGTTGCTGATGACGCAGGCCTCTTCCATGCTGCGCGTGTGGATCAGCGCGCCGCGACCGGTGAGGCTCTTGGCGATGATTTCGGCGCGCGGCATCTCGGGCAGCAGGCGGTCGATCTCGCGCTGCACCGCGTCGATGTAGGCCGCGTCCGGGCACAGCAGGATGCTTTGCGCCAGCTCGTCATGCTCGGCCTGGCTGAACAGATCCATGGCCACCCAGTCGGCGGGGGTTGTGCCGTCGGCCAGCACCAGGATTTCTGACGGGCCGGCGATCATGTCTATGCCCACCTGGCCAAACACGCGCTTCTTGGCGCTGGCCACATAGGCGTTGCCGGGGCCGGTGATCTTGTCCACCTTGGGCACAGTGGCCGTGCCATGGGCCAGCGCCGCCACGGCCTGGGCGCCGCCGATGGTGAAGGCCCGGCTGACGCCAGCCACGTAGGCGGCGGCCAGCACCAGCGGGTTCTTTTCTCCCTTGGGCGTGGGCACGACCATGATGATCTCGGGCACGCCGGCCACATGCGCGGGGATGGCGTTCATCAGCACGCTGCTTGGGTAGGCCGCCTTGCCGCCGGGCACGTAGATGCCCCCGCGATCGAGCGGCGTGACCTTCTGGCCCAGCAGGGTGCCGTCCGCGTCGCGGTAGCTCCAGCTCTCGCCGCAGGCCTTCTTCTGCGCCTCGTGGTAGCTGCGCACACGGGCGGCGGCGGCGGCCAGGGCCGCGCGCTGTTCGGCTGGCAGGCCGTCATAGGCGGCCTTGAGTTCGGCCTGGGTGAGTTCGAGCTGCGCCACGCTGGCAGCCTGCACGCCGTCAAAGCGCCGCGTGTACTCCAGCACCGCCGCGTCGCCGCGTGCCTGCACGTCGGCCAGGATGGCGGCCACCCGCTCCTCGATGGCCGCGTCCTGCTCGGCCGACCAGTGCAGGCGGGCGGAAAAATCGGCCTCAAAACTGCTGTCAAAGGTTGCCAGACGGGCGGGAGCAGCTACGAATTGCATAGTATCAACCTTGGGGAACGGCGGAGGCAAACGCGTCGATGATGCGCTTGAGCGGTGCCTGCTTCAATTTCAGCGCCGCCTGGTTCACCACCAGATGGCTGCTGATGTCCATGATTTGCTCCACCTCGACCAGGTTGTTCGCCTTGAGCGTGTTGCCGGTGGAAACCAGATCCACGATGGCGTCGGCCAGGCCGGTAAGCGGCGCCAGCTCCATGCTGCCGTAGAGCTTGATCATGTCCACGTGCACACCCTTGGCCGAGAAAAAATCGCGCGCGATGCTGGTGTACTTGGTGGCCACCTTCAGGCGCGAGCCCTGCGTCACGGCGCCCTGGTAGTCGAAGCCCGCGCGCACGGCCACGCTCACCCGGCACTTGGCGATTTGCAGATCGAGCGGGCGGAACAGCCCCTGGCCGCCATGCTCGATGAGCGAATCCTTGCCCGCCACGCCCAGGTCGGCACCACCGTACTGCACGTAGGTGGGCACGTCGGTGGCACGCACCAGCACCACGCGCACATCGCTCTGATTGGTCGGCAAGATGAGCTTGCGCGACTTTTCCGGGTCTTCCAGCACCGTGATGCCGGCGGCAGCCAGCAAGGGCACGGTCTCGTCAAAGATGCGGCCCTTGGACAGGGCCAGGGTGATCATGCTCATGCGATGAGTCTTTCAATGTCGGCACCCAGGCCGCACAGCTTGTCTTCCATGCGGTCATAGCCACGATCCAGGTGGTAGATGCGATCGACCAGGGTCTCGCCCTCGGCCACCAGGCCGGCAATCACCAGGCTGGCCGAGGCGCGCAGGTCGGTGGCCATGACGGTGGCGCCCGACAGCTGCGCGCCGCCGGCCATCGTGGCCACACGGCCATCGACCATGATCTCGGCGCCCAGGCGCATCAGCTCGTTGACGTGCATGAAGCGGTTTTCAAAAATCGTCTCGGTCACGCTCACCGTGCCCTGCGCCACCAGGTTCAGCGCCATGAACTGCGCCTGCATGTCGGTGGGAAAGCCGGGGTACTCCATGGTGCGAAAGCCCTGCGCCTTGAGCTGTGCACCGCCCGGGCTGCGGATGCGGATGCCCTCCGCCTCGGACGTGACCGTCACGCCCGCATCACGCAGCTTGTCGATCACGGCCTCCAGATGGTCGGTGCGTCCGTGCAGCAGCAGCGCATCGCCGCCGCAGGCAGCAACGGCACACAAAAAGGTGCCGGCCTCGATGCGGTCGGCCACCACCTGGTGCGTGCAGCCGTGCAGCTGCGGCACGCCCTGGATGCGGATGTGGCTGCTGCCGTGGCCCTCGATGCGCGCGCCCATCTTGATCAGCATATCGGCCAGGTCGGCCACCTCGGGCTCCTGCGCGGCATTCTCCAGTACCGTCTCGCCCTCGGCCAGGGTGGCGGCCATGAGCAGGTTCTCGGTGCCGGTCACCGTCACCATGTCGGTGGTGATGCGCGCTCCGTGCAGGCGCTTCTGGCCTTGCGGCAGCCTGGCGATCATGTAGCCATGCTCGACCGTGATGTGCGCGCCCATGGCCTGCAGGCCCTTGATGTGCTGATCCACCGGACGCGATCCAATGGCGCAGCCGCCCGGCAGCGACACCGTGGCCTGGCCAAAACGCGCCAACAGCGGGCCCAGGGCCAGCACCGAGGCGCGCATGGTCTTGACCAGCTCGTACGGCGCCTCGGGCGTGAGCGTGTCGGGCGCGACGAAGCTCATGCCGCCGCGTTCGCCATGGGTTTCGGTGGCCACGCCCATGTTGTCGAGCAGCTTGCGCATGGTGCGTACGTCGTGCAGGCGCGGCACGTTGATCAGGTGCACCGGCTCGCTCGTGAGCAGTGTGGCGCACATCTCGGGCAGGGCCGCGTTCTTGGCGCCGGAAATGACGACCTCGCCGCGCAGCGGGCGGCCACCGCGTACCAGTAGCTTGTCCATGGGCTATTCTTGAATAAAATGTGGCTGCAGTGCTTTACAGGCAAGCGCCGGCAGCTATCAATAAACGAGTACCTCAGCCTTGCTGGGCTACCGCCCATTCGGCCGGAGTGAAGGTCTTCATGGACAGGGCATGCACCTCGTCGCGCGCCATCCGGTCGCTCAGCGTGGCGTAGACGCGCTGGTGGCGCGCAATCGGGCGCTTGCCCTCGAACTCGGCGGCGACGATGACCGCATACCAGTGGCGGCCGTCGCCCTCCAGCGTGATGTAGTCGCACGCCAGGCCGGCGCTGATGATGTCTTTGATTTGGTCAGCAGTCATGGCAGGAAAAGTCAATCAGTTTCGGATCTTGTAGCCCGTGCGCAGCAGGTGCAGGGCCAGCGCGCTGGTCAGGGCCCAGGCCAGGCCGACGACGGCCAGGCTGACCCAGGGCGAGACGTCGCTCACCCCGAAGAAGCCATGGCGAAAGCCGTCGATCATGTAGAAAAACGGGTTGAAGCGGCTGGCCTGCTGCCAGAACGGGGGCAGCGAGTGGATCGAGTAGAACACGCCCGACAGGAAGGTCATGGGCATGATGAGGAAGTTCTGGAACGACGCCATCTGGTCGAACTTGTCGGCCCACAGCCCGGCAATCAGGCCCAGCGTGGCCAGCAGCGCGGCGCCCAGGAAGGCAAAGGTGAGGATCCACAGCGGCGCGGCAAACGCCGGGCGCGCAAAGAACAGCGTCACGCCAAACACGCCCAGCCCGACCAGCAGCCCACGCAGCACCGACGAACCCACATAGGCGGCAAACCAGGCGCGGTGCGACAGCGGGGTGAGCAGCACGAACACCAGGTTGCCCATGATCTTGCTCTGGACGAGGCTCGATGAGCTGTTGGCGAAGGCGTTTTGCAGCACACTCATCATCACCAGGCCGGGTACCAGAAAGCTGGTGTAGCTCAAGCTGCCGTAGACCTTGACGCTGCTCTCCAGCACATGGCTGAAGATCAGCAGGTAGAGCACGGCCGTGAGCACGGGCGCGGCCACGGTCTGGAAGGCCACCTTCCAGAAGCGCAGCACCTCTTTGTAGAACAGTGTCTGCCAGCCGGTCATGCCGCCTGCCCTTCTGCGGCGGCGTTCATGACCTGCAGGAACACGTCCTCCAGGTCGGCGCGGCGTATCTCCACGTCCTCGGGAGCAATGCCGCAGTGCCGCAGCGCCGCCAGGTGGTGCTCGATCTCGGCCGCGTCCTGCGCCGGCAGCTGCACGATGCGCCCGGTGACGCGCGCCAGGCTAGCCAGGGCGGCGGGCAGCGGCGCATCGGTCTTGAATTGCAGCACGCTGACGTTGGTGCTTTTCAGCAGGGCAGAGGTGCTGTCCAGAGCGACCACGCGCCCGTTTTTCAACATGGCGATGCGGTGGCACAGGGCCTCGGCCTCTTCCAGGTAATGCGTGGTCAGCAGCACCGTGTGGCCCTGTTTGTTGAGCTTGGCGACGAACTGCCACAGGGTCTGGCGCAGCTCCACGTCCACGCCCGCCGTGGGCTCGTCGAGCACGATGATGGGCGGCTTGTGCACCAGCGCCTGGGCCACCAGCACGCGCCGCTTCATGCCGCCCGACAGTTGCCGCATATTGGCCTGGGCCTTGTCGGCCAGGCCCAGGCTCTCCAGCAGCTCGTCGATCCAGGCGTCGTTGTTCTTCACGCCGAAGTAGCCCGACTGCAGGCGCAGCGTCTCGCGCACGTTGAAGAAGGGGTCGAACACCAGCTCCTGCGGCACCACGCCCAGGCAGCGGCGCGCGGCTGCAAAATCGGCCTGCACGTCGTGCCCCAGCACCGCCACGCGGCCCTGGCTGGCGCGCGAGAGGCCCGCCAGGATGCTGATCATGGTGGTCTTGCCGGCGCCATTGGGGCCCAGCAGGCCAAAGAATTCACCCTCCTGGATGTCCAGGCTGACACTGTGCAGGGCCTGAAACGGCCCCCGGGAGGTGGGAAAGATCTTGGAAACGGATTGGAAGGAAACTGCGGGCATGAGAACCGGAGATTCTAAGCGCCGCGCCCTTCAGGGTCTTGCCGGCGCAATAAAGCCCTCAAACGGACGGCAGCAGCTCCCGCACGCCGTACAGCCCGGCCAGGCTCGCCAGCGCGGGCGGCAAGGCCTTGACCATGAAACCGCGGCCCTCGGACAAGGCCGTGCGGCGGCACTCCAGCAGCACGGCCAGGGCCGATGAGTCAAAGCTGGCCAGCGCCGCGGCGTCGACCAGCACCTTTGAATCGCGCTCGGCCTTGATCGCCTGCAGCAACATGCGCAGGGTGACCGAGGCCTGCTTGTGCGTGAGTTCAGTGGGCAGCACCAGCATGGAGGAAGCGCCCTGTTTACTTCGTTCCGGCGACACCGGTGCCGGCATTGGCCTTGTTGCGTTCAGCCAGGGCTGCTATCAGGCCATCGAGCCCCTTGGCGTTGATCTCCTGCGCAAACTGGGTGCGGTAGGTCTCCACCAGCCACACGCCAAGCACGTTCAGGTTGTAGATCTTCCAGCTGCCATCCGACGCTTTTTCCAGGCGGTAGTCGAGCTGCACCGGATCGCCGCGGCCGCGAACCTCGGTGCGCACCAGCACGTCCGTGTCGCCGGCTGCCGCGCGCATCGGCTTGACGACGATGGTCTGATCCGACACCTCGCTCAAGGCGCCCGAATAGGTGCGCACCAGAAGCTGCTTGAATTCATCCTGCAGCCGCTGCTGCTGCTCCGGCGTGGCCGTGCGCCAGGCCGGGCCCACGGCGGCGGCCGTCATGCGGCGGAAGTTCACATAGGGCAGGATGGTTTTGTTCACCAGCGCCATGATCTTGTCCACGTCGCCGGACTTGATCGACTTGTCCTTCTTCACCGTCTCCAGCACATCGGCGGACAGGCGCTTGACCAGCGCATCGGGCGCCTCATCGGCGGCCAGTACCGTCGGTGCCCAGCCCAGGAAAGCTGCAGCGGCCAGGGCGCTGGCCGATTGCGTGAGAGTGCGGCGATTCATCATGGAAGAAATCCTTGGAGTTGTTCTGGATTGTGCAAAGGCAGGGGCCAACGCAGTGCATCGCGCACATGTGCGAATGCAAACAAGTGCAAGCGTCAGTAATCCTCGGGCAGCTTGCCGTCCTCGGCGCTGCCAGAAGTACCTGCGCGCAGCTTCAGGTACACGTCGCGCGTGAAGCTGTAGGAATCCAGCGCCGCTTCATCGAGCACCGTGCCCGCGCCCAGCAGCTGCGCGCGTCGGTCGATGGGGCGCAGGACATACATGCTGTTGCGCACGGGGATGTCGTGCACATGGTCTACCAGATCACCGACATAAAAGTCCACCGGCAGCGCGGCCGTGTCCCGCACGGTGGACGGGCCCAGCACGGGCAGCACCAGGTAGGGCCCTGTGGGCACACCCCAGCGGCCCAGGGTCAGGCCAAAGTCCTGCTTATGGCGATCGACGCCCATTTCGCTGGCGATGTCGAGCACGCCACCCAGGCCCAGCACGCTGTTGACGCTGAAGCGCACCATGCTGTCAAACGCCTCGCGCCCGCGCAGCTGCAGCACGTTGTTGACGAAAGACCAGGCGTCGCCCAGGTTGGAAAAGAAGTTGCCCACGCCGGTGCGCAGGGGCTGCGGCGTCACGTCGCGGTAGGCCGTGGCCACGGGCTTGAGCACGGCATCGTCCAGGTTGTCGTTGAACCGGGACATGCTGCGGTTATAGGGCTCGAACGGGTCGGCCGGGTTGGCGTTCGGCCCGCTGGCACAACCGCCAAGCAGCGCGCCTGCCAGCACCAGTGCCGCGCTGCGCGCGGCCCAAGCCTTGAATCGTGTCATTTTGGTCATTTTTTACCTCCTGCACCTGCAGCGCCGCCTTCAGCCTTGCCGTAGAGGAACTGCCCGATCAGGTTTTCCAGCACCACGGCGGACTGCGTTGCCGTCACGGTATCACCGTTGGCCAGGTTGTGCTCGTCGGCACCGGCCTCGATGCCGATGTACTGGTCACCCAGCAGGCCGCTGGTCAAAATCTTCAAGGAGCTGTCCTTGGGGAACAGGTAGCGCTTGTCCAGCTCCAGCTCCACGCTCGCCTGGAAGGTCTTGTCATCGAAGCCGATGGACTCGACGCGCCCCACGACCACACCGGCGCTGCGTACCGCGGCCTTGGGCTTCAAGCCCCCGATGTTGTCGAAGCGCGCCGTGATGGTGTAGCCGGAGCGGAAGTTGAGCTGTAGCAGGTTCGCCGACTGCAAGGCCAGAAACACGAGCGCCGCGGCGCCGAGCAGGACGAACAGGCCAACCCAGAGATCATTCTTGGAGTGCTGCATGGTGAAATTTCCCGATGGCGGTGCTGGCCGCCCTCAAATACTGAACATCAAGGCCGTGAGGAGAAAATCGAGCCCCAGCACGGTGAGCGAAGCCATGACCACCGTGCGCGTGGTGGCGCGCGACACGCCCTCGGGCGTGGGTTTGGCGATATAGCCCTGCAGCACGGCGATGAAGGTGACGGCGAGGCCGAACACCAGGCTCTTGACGATGCCGTTGCCAATATCCTTGAAGATATCCACGCCACTTTGCATCTGGCCCCAGAAGGCCCCGGCATCGACGCCTATCATCACCACGCCGACCAGCCAGCCGCCGATCACGCCCACGGCATTGAACACCAGCGCCAACAGCGGCATGGCGATCACGCCGCCCCAGAAGCGCGGCGCCAGGATGCGCTGCACCGGATCGACGGCCATCATCTCCATGGCCGAGAGCTGCTCGCCCGCACGCATCAGTCCGATCTCGGCCGTGAGCGAGGTACCGGCGCGGCCCGCGAACAGCAGCGCCGTGAGCACCGGCCCCAGCTCGCGCACCAGGCCCAGCGTGACCACCAGGCCCAGGGAATTGGCCGAGCCATAGAGCTGCAGCACGTTGTAACCCTGCAGCGCCAGCACGAAGCCCACGAACATGCCCGACACGGCGATCAGGGACAGCGAATAGTTGCCCAGGAAGTGCACCTGGTCGCGCACCAGGCCAAAGCGCCGCATGGTCGCGCCAAACAGGCCGACCAGGCGCCCGAACAGGCGCGCCCCCATGCCGAGATCGGCCAGCTTGCAGCGCACGGCATAGCCCACATCCGACGGCCGCCACCAGCTCATTGGCTGCCTCCAGACTTCTGCTCGGCGCCGATGGGGCCAAAGTCCTGCGCCACGGCGGGGCCGGGGTAGTGGAACGGCACCGGGCCCACGGGCAGCGCGTGCACGAACTGGTGCACCAGCGGATCAACGCTGGCGCGCACCTCCTCGGGCGTGCCCTGGGCGGCCACGGTGCCGGGGCCGAGGATGATGACCTGATCGGCCAGGCGGAAGGTCTCCTCCAGGTCATGCGAGACGATGATGGTGGTCAGGCCCATGGCGTCATTGAGCTCGCGGATCAGCTGCGCCGCCGTGCCCAGCGAGATCGGATCCAGCCCTGCGAAGGGCTCGTCGTACATGATGAGATCGGGATCGAGCGCAATCGCCCGGGCCAGCGCCACGCGCCGCGCCATGCCGCCCGAGATCTGGCTCGGCATCAGGTCGCGCGCGCCGCGCAGGCCCACGGCGTGCAGCTTCATGAGCACGATGTCGCGGATCAGCTCCTCGGGCAGGTCGGTGTGCTCGCGCAGCGGGAAGGCCACGTTCTCGAACACGCTCATGTCGGTGAACAGCGCGCCGAACTGGAACAGCATGCCCATGCGCCGGCGCGCGGCATACAGCTGCGCGGCATCCATGCGGCCTACGTCCTGGCCGGCCAGCAACACCTGGCCCTGCTGGGCGCGCTGCTGGCCGCCGATCAGGCGCAGTACCGTGGTCTTGCCGCCGCCCGAGGCGCCCATGATGGCCGTGACCTTGCCGCGCGGCACCGTCAGCGACAGGTCGCGCAGCACCACGCGCTCGCCATACCCGAAGGTGACGTTGCGCAGCTGCACGAGGGCATCGCCGGTGGTGTTGGTTGTGTCTGTGGACATGGATGCTGGACTGGCCCAAGGGCCACCGTCCAGGGAGAAATGCGGAAAAGCTGCGTATCATAGGTGCAAACCCGATGGCGCCAGGCGCCAATGTATGCGCTTTAGCAACACATATAATCGAGAGTTCGACTGAAATGTCACGTCCGCTCACTTTTTGCGAGCGGATTGCTGTCGGCGGAGCAAGGGTGACGTGACGCACCCGGCACGAACGAAGACGCGGCAACGGCCGGGCAAGCAAATTGCCAGGGCCGGCCGCAATCTCTCTTTTCGTTTGGCATTCAGCACCCAAGTCGGCAGCGCACCGGGTGGCATGCGCAGATGAGCTTCATTTGCCCGCATGCCGTTTTTGTCATGTCCCAACACAAGAAGGGCCTGAGTGCAATGAAGAACTACCAGACCGTCGTCCCCATCCAAGCCCCTGCCGTCGCGCGCAGCGCCACCGGCCTGCATCTGATCGGCGACCTGTATGGCTGCCTGTGTGACAGCCGTCTGATGCTGGATGCCGAATATCTGGAAAATTTTTGCAAGCAGCGCGTGGCCGCCGCCGGCCTGTCCACGGTCGGTTCGCTGTTCCACAGTTTTGGCGAGGGCGGCGGCGTGACCGGGGTGGTCGTGCTGGCCGAGTCGCACCTGTCCATCCACACCTGGCCCGAGGCAGGCTACGTCACGCTCGACGTCTACGTCTGCAACTACACCGAAAACAACCGCCCCAAGGCGCAACAGCTGTTCGACGACCTGCTGGCGGCGTTCAACCCGAACGACCCGCACCTGCACCGTGTCGATCGCGCCTGACCCGGCCATGACCACCACCCGCCTGCTGGCCGAGCCCCTGAGCGCCGATTTCGGCCTGTACCTGAGCGACACGCGCACGCTGGCGCAAAGGCAGTCGCCCTGGCAGCACATCGAGGTGTTCGAGAACCCGCAGTTCGGCCGCGTGATGCGCATCGACGGCGCCTTCATGACGAGCGAGCGCGACGAATTCTTCTACCACGAGCCCATGGTGCACCTGCCCGCCATCGCCCATGCGGGCGTGCGCCGGGCCCTGGTGGTGGGCGGCGGCGACGGCGGCTCGGCGGAGGAGCTGCTGAAGCTCCCGGGCATGGAGCATGTGGTGATGGCCGAGCTCGACGGCGCCGTGGTGGCCATGGCGCGCGAGTGGCTGGGCAGCATCCACCAGGGCGCCTTCGACGACCCGCGCTTTACCCTGCGCCTGGGTGATGCGCGCGAATTCATCGCCACGACGCAAGAGCGCTTCGACCAGATCGTGCTCGACCTGACCGACCCCTTCGGCCCGGCGGTGGAGCTGTACACGGTGGAGTTCTATAGCGCCTGCCGCAGCATCCTGAACCCCGGCGGCGTGGTGTCGCTGCACCTGGGCTCGCCGATTCACCTGCAGGAGAGCATGCGCCGCATCGGCGCCTCGGTGCGCGCGGTGTTCCCCATCTTCCGGCCCTATCTGCAATATGTGCCGCTGTACGGCACGCTGTGGTGCATGGCCATGGCCTCGGACAGCACCGACCCGGCGCGGCTCACGGCGGCAGAAGTGGACGCGCGCATTGCCGAGCGCGGCATCACCGACCTGCAGCTGTACAACGGCGCCACGCACCACGCGCTGCTGGCGCAGCCGAACTTTGTACGCGCCATCTTCGCGCAAGCCGCCGAGCCGCTGCGCAGCGGCGATGTGCTGGCCGATGTGCGCGATCCGGCCGAGCTGCCGCCCGTGGTGGTTACCTCTGGCTAATCGGGCTTGGAGCGCCGGCATCTTGCCGGCATCGACGCGCGAGCGTCGCTGGCCCCCACCCCTGCCCTCCCCCCGAGGGGGAGGGAGTAAGACAAACAATGCCGGTCAAATAAAATTGATAGCTGTCAGCGCAGTACTGGTAAGCGCTAGCGCCAAAAAATCACAGCATGTGCTGCAAAAAGGCGCGCGCCCGTTCATGCCCCGGGTCGGCAAAAAATTCCGCCGCCGGGCGCGCCGTGATCAGCTCGCCGCCATCCATGAAGGCCACGCGGTGCGCCACCTCGCGCGCAAAACCCATCTCGTGCGTGACGACGAGCATGGTCATGCGCTCCTCGGCCAGCTCGCGCATGGTGCGCAGCACCTCGCCCGTCAGCTCGGGGTCGAGCGCGCTGGTAGGCTCGTCGAACAGCATGATGGCGGGCTGCATGCACAGCGCGCGTGCAATGGCCACGCGCTGCTTCTGCCCGCCCGACAGGCGCGCCGGGTAGTTGTCACGCTTCTGCGACAGGCCCACCTTGGCCAGCAGCGCCTCGGCGCGGGCCACGGCCGCATCGCGGGGCAGGCCCTGCACCACCATGGGCGCCTCGATCAGGTTCTCCAGCACGGTGAGGTGCGGAAACAGGTTGAAATGCTGGAACACCATGCCGGTCTTGGCGCAGATGCGGCGGATCTCCGCCTCGCTCGCGTAGCGGCAATGGCCCGCGCCATCGGTGCTGGCCAGCGCCTCGCCCTCGATGGCGACATGGCCGCTGTCTATGGTCTCCAGGTGGTTCAGGCAGCGCAGAAAGGTGCTCTTGCCCGAGCCCGAGGGGCCGATGACGGCCACCACCTCGCCGCGCGCCACCGACAGCGAGACGCCGCGCAGCACCTCGTTGTGGCCAAAGCGCTTCTTCACGCCCTGGGCGTCGATCATGGGCATGTTACTGGTCGAAGCGGGCATAGCGTTGCTCCAGGCGCTGGAAGCCCCAGGTCAGCACCAGGGTCATGAACAGGTAAAAGGCCGCGGCGACGATGAAGGGCGTGGTCGTGAAGTCGCGCTGCACGATGCCGCGCGCGGCGCGCAGCAGGTCGTTGAGCGCCAGCACGTAGATGAGCGATGTGTCCTTGACCAGCGTGATGGTCTCGTTGCTCATGGGCGGCAGAATGCTGCGCACCATCTGCGGCAGCACGATGCGGCGCATGGTCTGGGGGTAGCTCATGCCCAGCACCTTGGCGGCCTCGTACTGGCCGCGGTCTACCGACTGGATGCCGGCGCGGAAGATCTCGGCAAAGTAGGCCGCATAGTTGAGCGCAAACGCCGTGATGGCGGCCGGAAAGTCCGGCAGGCGCACGCCGACGACGGGCACGAAGGGCAGCGCAAAATAGATGAACAGCATCTGCAGCATCAGCGGCGTGCCGCGCATGAGCCAGATGTAGCCATTCACAGCCCCCGACAAGGCCTTCCAACGCGACACGCGCGCCAGCGCCAGCACCAGGCCCAGCGGCACGGCCAGGGCCAGGGTGATGACGAACAGCTTCAGGGTGACGGTGGCGCCCTGTGCCAGCGGGCCCAGAAGGGAGAGTACGTAATCCATGCTTGGGCTTGGGGGTTGTGACTCCTTCCCCCTCTGGGGGAAGGTGGGGATGGGGGCTTGGGGCCGGTGCAGGAGCCATGAATGGGCGCCACACCCAAGTCAATGCTGCTGGCCCCCACCCCGACCCTCCCCCAGAGGGGGAGGGGGAAACCGGCAGAGACTTCCTGGCCTTATTTGATGATGTTCTTGCCGAACCACTGTTCGGAGATTTTCGCCGCCGTGCCGTCCGCCTTCATCCCGCCCAGGGCCTTGTTCAGCTTATCGAGCAGCTCGGTATCGTCCTTGCGCACGCCCACGCCGTATTCCTCGGTGCCGAAATTGTCGTCCAGCACCTTGTACTGATCCGGCTTCTTGGCCACGTAGTAGCGGCCCACGACCTCGTCCACCACCACGGCATCCAGGCGGCCGGTCGTCAGATCCATGAGGGCCGTCACGTTGTCGCCAAAGGTCTTGAAGTCCTTGAACGACTTGAACACCGCGTCTTCCTTCTTGATGGCATCGACCGCGCTGCTGCCCTCCTGAGCGCCCACCACCTTGCCGGCCAGGTCGGCCTTGGAGCTGATGGCCGAGCTCGCAGGCACGACGATGATCTGGTGGTTCTCCATGTAGGGCGCGGTGAAGGCGATGTTCTGCTTGCGCTCCTCGGTGATGGTCAGGCCGTTCCACAGCGCATCCACGCGCTTGCCCGACAGCTCGGCCTCCTTGGCGCTCCAGTCGATGGGCTTGAACTCCACCGTCAGGCCCAGACGCTTGGCGGCCTCGCGGGCCATGTCGATGTCAAAGCCCACCAGCTCGTTCTTCTCGTCGCGAAAACCCATGGGCGGGAAGTTGTCGTCCAGGCCGACCACGATCTTGGTCACTGCAGCCGGCGCCGGCGCGGGTGCGGCGGCGGGCGCAGCGGGCTCTTGCTTGGAACAAGCGGCAAGCATGGCGCCCAGGGCCAGCAGGGCTACGACGGCAATCTTTTTCATGGCGGACGTCTTTCTCAAGGAATCAACGGGGGGTTGGAAATTGCAACGGCACTGCCATTGCGGACAAACCGGGCATTGTCCCATGCCGCTGCTTCTCCTATGGCAGCCGGCGCCAGGTGGGCGAATCGCCCAACAAAAAAGCTTGGTTGCACTGCACCAGCTCGCGCAGGTAGTCCCACAGCGCGCGCACCCGCGCCAGCTCGCGCCGGTCGGCCGGCGCCGCTATCCAGAAGGTGCGCCGCAGATCCAAGGCATCGGACAGCACGGGCACGAGCTCCTGGCAGGGTTCGGCCATGAAGCAGGGCAGCACCGCCAGGCCGCGCCCTTCGCGCACCGCGTTGAATTGCGCCACCACGCTGGTGCTGCGCAGGGAGCTGGGTACATCGGGCACGATGGCGCTCAGGAAGCGCAGCTCCTGGCTGAAGGCCAGCTCATCCACATAGCCGAAGAGGCGGTGCGCGGCCAGATCCTGCAACCGGCGGATGGGCGGACATTCCCGCAGATAGCGCCGGCTGGCATACAGGCGCAGCCGGTAGTCGGTGAGCTTGCTGCAGACCTGGCCGCTGGGCTGCGGGCGCTCGATGTTCACCGCCAGGTCGGCCTCGCGCTGCGACAGGTTGATGAAGCGCGGCACGATCAAGAGCTCCACCTGTATGCCCGGGTGGCGCTCGCAGAAATGGCTCAGGTGCGGCGCCAGAAAGAAGCTGCCAAAGCCCTCCGTCGCGCCCAGCCGCACCTGGCCGGTCAGCATGTGGCTGTCGCCGCCGATGTCCTCGCCCACGCGCACCATGGAGCTTTCCATGCGCTCCACATGCTCGAGCAGGCGTTGCCCCGCGTGCGTCAGAAGGTGGCCGGCCGGCGTGCGCTCGAACAGCTGGGCGCCCAGCTCCTTTTCCAGCCGATGCAGGCGGCGTGTGATGGTGGAGTGATCCACCTCCAGGCGCCGCGCCGCCTCCTGCGCCGATTGGGCGCGCACCACGGCCAGGAACAGGCGCAGGTTGTCCCAGTTGATACGTTCCATGGCCATGGCTGCAAGCGGTGTTCGTGGTGCAAATTTGCATTGAGCATATGCCCAAATGCCCTATCCCTTTGCATAACTGTTGGCTTAGAGTGACCCGTGGCGGGGGCTACGGCCCCCAGCCGAGATCGACAACCCAAGGAGACATGCATGCGACGACCCCTACGACATTCCCTCGCCCTCGCTACGCTGGCACTGTGCGCCGGCGCACAGGCCCAGTTTTCCGACGGCGTGGTCAAGATCGGCGTTCTGACCGACATGGCCGGCACTTATTCCGGCATGGGCGGCGCCGGCTCGGTGGTGGCGGCCAAGATGGCCATCGACGACTGCCTGAAGGCCGAATGCAAGGGCATGAAGATCGAGGTGGTGAGCGCCGACCACCAGAACAAGGCCGACATTGCCGCCACCAAGGCGCGCGAATGGCTGGATCGCGACCATGTCGATGCGCTGGCCGACCTCACCAACTCCGCCGGCGCGCTGGCGGTGCAGAAGCTGATCAAGGAAAAGGGCGGCATCGCCATGTACAGCGGCCCGGCCACCACGCGCCTGACCGAGGAGGACTGCGCCGAGAACGGCTTTCACTGGATGTTCGACACCTATTCCTCGGCCGCCGGCGCCGCCGTGGCGCTGACCAAGGCCGGCGACAAGAGCTGGTTCTTCGTCACCGTGGACTACGCCTTCGGCCATTCGCTGGAGAAGGACGCCTCCGACATGGTCAAGGCCAATGGCGGCACCGTGGTGGGCAGCGTGCGCCACCCGCTGAACGCCAGCGATTTTTCGTCCTTCATCCTGCAGGCGCAGAACTCCAAGGCCCAGGTGGTAGGCCTGGCCAATGGCGGGCAGGACACGGTGAATGCCATCAAGGCGGCGCGCGAGTTCGGCCTCGGCACGGGCAAGAGTGGGCAGAAGGTGGCCTCGCTGCTGATGTTCCTGACCGACGTGCATTCGCTGGGCCTGAAGCAGGCGCAGGGCCTGATGTTCTCCGAAGGTTTTTACTGGGACATGGACGACAAGACGCGCGCCTTCTCGGCCCGCTTCGAGAAGCTGCACAAGGGCTACAAGCCGACCATGGTGCAGGCGGGCGTGTACTCCAGCGTGCTGCACTACCTCAAGTCGGTGGCCGCGGCCAAGACCGATGACTGGAAGGTGGTGGCGCAAAAGATGCGCGAACTGCCGATCGACGACGCGGTGATGCGCAACGCCAGCATCCGGCCTGACGGCCGCGTGATCCACGACATGTACCTGTTCCAGGTCAAAACCCCTGCCGAGTCCAAAGGCGCCTGGGACTACTACAAGACAGTGAGCACGATTCCGGCCCAGGTCGCCTTCAAGCCGCTGTCCGAATCCACCTGCCCCCTCGTAAAGAAGTAAACCCAGGAGCCCGATCATGAGCACACCCACCACCATCCACCATTTCATCGGCGGCAAGCCCTACCCGTCCAAGAGCACCGAGTGGCGCGACGTCACCAACCCCGCGACGCAGGAGGTCGTGGCGCGCGTGCCGTTTGCCACGCGCGAGGAGGTCAACCTGGCCGTCGCCAATGCGCATGAGGCCTTCCAGAGCTGGCGCAGCGTCTCGCTGGGCGCGCGCATGCGCATCATGCTCAAGCTCCAGCACCTGATCCGCGAGCACACCAGCGAGCTGGCCCAGCTGATCACGCGCGAGCATGGCAAGACCCTGCCCGATGCCGAGGGCGAGGTCGGCCGCGGCCTGGAGGTGGTGGAGCATGCCTGCTCCATCACCACGCTGCAGCTGGGCGAGATTGCCGAGAACGCCGCCACCGGCGTGGACGTGTACAACCTGCTGCAGCCGCTGGGCGTGGGCGCGGGCATCACGGCCTTCAACTTCCCCGTCATGCTGCCCTGCTTCATGTTCCCCATGGCCATTGCCTGCGGCAACACCTTCATCCTGAAGCCGTCGGAGCAGGATCCGAGTTCCACCATGCGCCTGGTGGAGCTGGCGCACGAGGCCGGCGTGCCGCCCGGCGTGCTGAACGTCGTCCACGGCGGCCCCGAGGTGGCCGACATGCTGTGCGACCACCCGGACATCAAGGCCCTGTCCTTCATCGGCTCCACACACGTGGGCACGCATATCTACCGCCGCGCCAGCGAGGCCGGCAAGCGCGTGCAGTCCATGATGGGCGCCAAGAACCACTGCGTGGTCATGCCCGACGCGCCCAAGGAGCATGCGCTGAACAACCTGCTGGGCTCGGCCTTCGGCGCCGCGGGCCAGCGCTGCATGGCGAATTCGGTGGCGGTGTTCGTGGGCGCGGCGCGCGACTGGCTGCCCGATGTGGTGGCCAAGTCCAAGGCCCTGAAGGTGGGCCCGGGCAGCGACCGCAGCGCCGACCTGGGCCCGCTGGTGAACCCGCGCGCCAAGCAGCGCGTGCTGGGCCTGATCGAATCCGGCGTGGCCCAAGGCGCCAAGCTGCTGCTGGACGGCCGCGACTGCGTGGTCAAGGGCTATGAGAAGGGCAACTTCGTCGGCCCGACGATCTTCAGTGACGTGACCGAGAGCATGGACATCTACCACCAGGAGATCTTTGGCCCCGTGCTGGACGTCGTCTGCGTGGACACGCTGGAAGACGCCATCGCCTTCATCAACCGCAACCCCAACGGTAACGGCACCTCCATCTTCACCGGCAGCGGCTGGGCGGCGCGCAAGTACCAGCACGACATCAACGTGGGCCAGGTGGGCATCAACGTGCCGATTCCGGTGCCGGTGGCCTACTTCAGCTTCACCGGGTCACGCGCCTCCAAGCTCGGTGACCTGGGGCCGAACGGCAAGCAGGCGGTGCAGTTCTGGACCCAGACCAAGACCGTGACGGCACGCTGGTATGAAGACCATGGCAGCAGCGGCGATGCGGTGAACACCACCATCACCATGAAGTAAGCCACGGCAACGCGCCCAAAAGAAAGCGCTGGTAGCTATCGATCTGATAGCTACCAGCGCTTTTTACATACGGCCTGCAGGCCTTTATTACCTGAATAGCGGCATGTCTCAAATCAAGCCGCCGGCCCTCACCCCCACCCTCTCCCAGGGGGAGAGGGAGAAATACCGGCGCAAGCGATCGCCCTCGCCCCTTTGGGGCTGAAGGCTGCGGCTCCAGTTGCACCAATGTGCAACTGGACAGCCTGAAGAGCGCAGCGTCTCGCTGCTGCCCCCGGGAGGGGTGAGGGGCTTCTGCGACATGTACATAGTCAAGCCTTTTTCACCTCAACGCGGCAGATCGCTCGCGCCCATCAGGAACTCATCCACCGCGCGCGCCGCCTGGCGGCCCTCGCGGATGGCCCAGACCACCAGCGACTGGCCCCGGCGCATGTCGCCGGCGGCAAACACCTTGGCCACATTCGTGGCGTAGCCGCCCGTGAAGTCGGTGCTGGCGCGCACGTTGCCGCGCGCGTCCTTGTCCACGCCAAAGGCGTCGAGCACGGCGGCGACGGGTGCCGTGAAGCCCATGGCGAGCAGCACCAGGTCGGCCTTGTATTCCTTCTCGGTGCCGGCCACCTCGGTGAACTTGCCGTCCTTGAATTCCACCTGCACGGTTTTCAGGGCCGTCACCTTGCCGCCCTTGCCGATGAATTCCTTGGTGGCGATGGCGAATTCGCGCTGGCAGCCCTCGTCGTGGCTGGAGCTGGTGCGCAGCTTGATCGGCCAGTAGGGCCAGACCAACGGCTTGTTCTCGGCCACGGGCGGCATGGGCATGACCTCGAACTGCGTCACGCTGGCCGCGCCGTGGCGGTTGCTGGTGCCCACGCAGTCGCTGCCGGTGTCGCCGCCGCCGATGACGATGACATGCTTGCCGTCGGCGCGCAGCTGGCCCTTCACCTTGTCGCCGGCGTTGACCTTGTTTTGCTGCGGCAGGAATTCCATGGCGAAGTGGATGCCGGCCAGCTCGCGCCCGGGCACGGGCAGGTCGCGCGAGGCCTCGGCGCCGCCGGTCAGCACCACCGCGTCAAAGTCCTTTTGCAGCTGCGCCGGGCTGATGGTTTCCTTGGCCCAGTTCGTCACCTTGCTGTCCTTGCCAAGGCCCTCCTGGGCGTCGCCCACGAACACGCCGGTGCGAAACACCACGCCTTCGGCCTCCAACTGCCTGGCGCGCTGGTCGATATGGCCCTTGTCGAGCTTGAAGTCGGGGATGCCGTAGCGCAGCAGGCCGCCGATGCGGTCGTTCTTCTCGAACACCGTGACGCTGTGGCCCGCGCGCGCCAGCTGCTGCGCCGCCGCCAGGCCGGCCGGGCCGCTGCCGACGATGGCGACCTTCCTGCCTGTCTTGTGCTTTGCCGGCTGCGGCGGTAGCCAGCCCTCGGCCCAGGCGCGATCCACGATGGCATGCTCGATGCTCTTGATGCCGACGGCATCGTCGTTGATGTTCAGCGTGCAGGCGGCCTCGCAGGGCGCGGGGCAGATGCGGCCGGTGAACTCGGGGAAGTTGTTGGTGCTATGCAGCACCGTGCTCGCGCTCTTCCAGTCGCCGTGGTACACGAGGTCGTTGAAGTCCGGAATGATGTTGTTCACCGGGCAGCCCTGGTTGCAGAACGGCGTGCCGCAGTCCATGCAGCGCGCCGCCTGAACCTTGGACTGCTCAGGCGCCAGGCCGATGACGAATTCCTTGTAGTTCTTCACGCGCTCTGCGGGGGCCGGGTAGCCCTCCTCGATGCGCTCGTATTCCATAAAGCCGGTGGTCTTGCCCATGATCGTGGGTCCTTCGCTGCTGTCTGTGTTCGTGGGATGTGGGGTCTTTGGAGACGGGGGCCGGAGCGCCGGCATCTTGCCGGCATCGACGCGCAAGCGTCGCTGGCCCCCACCCCTGCCCTCCCCCAGAGGGGGAGGGAGTCTCTAACTACTTTGCCGTTGCCGCTTCATTTTTAGGAGCTGCTTGCGCTGGCGTGGCCTGCTCTTCCAGCACTTTTTGCTCATACATCTCGACCAGGGCGCGCTTGTATTCGGTGGGGAAGACCTTGACGAAGCGGCTGCGCGCGGCGGCCCAGTTGTCCAGCAGGTCGCGGGCGCGGCGGCTGCCGGTGTAGCGGCTGTGCGCTTCGAGCAGCCTCTTCAGCTGCTCCTCGTCGGTCTGGCCGCGATGCCAGTGGCCGGGATCCATGCTGGCGATCTGCTCGTCGGCCGGCAGGATGCGCTCCAGCGCCACCATGGCCAGGTTGCAGCGGCTGTCGAACTTGCCGTCCTCGTCGTACACATAGGCCACGCCGCCGCTCATGCCGGCGGCAAAGTTGCGCCCGGTCTTGCCCAGCACCGCCACGGTGCCGCCGGTCATGTATTCGCAGCCATGGTCGCCCACGCCTTCGACTACGGCCGTGGCGCCGGACAGGCGCACGGCAAAGCGTTCGCCGGCCACGCCGGCAAAGAAGGCCTGGCCGCTGGTGGCGCCGAACATCACGGTGTTGCCGACGATGGTGTTGGCGGTGGAGTCGCCGCGGAATTCGTGGCTGGGGCGCACGATGAGGCGCCCGCCCGACAGGCCCTTGCCGGTGTAGTCGTTGGCCTCGCCCGTCAGATTCAGCGTGATGCCGTTGCACAGGAAGGCGCCGAACGACTGGCCGCCCGTGCCCTCGAAGTGGATGCGGATCGTGTCATCCGGCAGGCCCTCGGGGTGCACCTTGGTGACCGCGCCCGAGAGCATGGCGCCGACCGAGCGGTTCACGTTCTTGGCCACCTCCATCAGGCGCACGGGGTCACCCTTCTGGATGGCGGGCTGGCAGCGCTCGATCAACCTCACGTCCAGCGCCTTTTCCAGGCCATGCTCCTGCGCCTCGACGTGGTAGCGCGCCACCTCGGGCCCCACCTGCGGCTGGGCAAACAGGCGCGAGAAGTCCAGGCCCTGGGCCTTCCAGTGCTGCAAACCCTTGCGCATGTCGAGCAGCTCGGTGCGGCCGATCAGGTCGTCGAACTTGGCGATGCCCAGCTGCGCCATGATCTGGCGCACCTCCTCGGCGACGAAGAAGAAGTAGTTCACCACATGCTCGGGCTTGCCCGAGAACTTGGCGCGCAGCACCGGATCCTGCGTGGCCACGCCCACCGGGCAGGTGTTCAGGTGGCACTTGCGCATCATGATGCAGCCCTCAACCACCAGCGGCGCGGTGGCAAAGCCGAACTCGTCCGCGCCCAGCAGCGCGCCGATGACCACGTCGCGCCCGGTCTTCATCTGGCCGTCGGCCTGCACGCGGATGCGGCCGCGCAGTCGGTTCAAGACCAGGGTCTGCTGGGTTTCGGCGAGGCCGATCTCCCAGGGGCTGCCGGCATGCTTGATGGACGACCAGGGCGATGCGCCCGTGCCGCCGTCGTGGCCGGCAATCACCACATGGTCGCTCTTGCACTTGGCGACGCCGGCGGCAATCGTGCCCACGCCGACTTCGGCCACCAGCTTGACCGAGACATCGGCGTGCGGCGCCACGTTCTTCAGGTCGTGGATGAGCTGCGCCAGGTCTTCAATCGAGTAGATGTCGTGGTGCGGCGGCGGGCTGATCAGGCCCACGCCGGGCACGCTGTAGCGCAGCTGGCCGATGTACTCGGACACCTTGCCGCCGGGCAGCTGGCCGCCCTCGCCGGGCTTGGCGCCCTGGGCCATCTTGATCTGGATCTGGTCGGACGAGGTCAGGTATTCCGCCGTGACGCCAAAGCGCCCGGACGCCACCTGCTTGATCTTGGAGCGCAGGCTGTCACCGTCCTCCAGCTCGAGGTCGGACGCGACCTTGTCGGCGCCGATGATGGTGGAGAGCTTTTCGCCCTTGGTGATGGAAAAACCCTTCAGCTCCTTGCGGTAGCGCGCCGGGTCTTCGCCGCCCTCACCCGTGTTGCTCTTGCCGCCGATGCGGTTCATGGCCACGGCCAGCGTGGCGTGGGCCTCGGTGCTGATGGAGCCCAGCGACATGGCGCCGGTGGCAAAGCGCTTGACGATGTCCTTGGCGGGCTCCACCTCGTCGAGCGCAATCGCCTTGGCCGGGTCGAACTGGAATTCGAACAGGCCGCGCAGCGTCATCTGGCGCTTGGTCTGGTCGTTGATCAGCTGGGCGTATTCCTTGTACGTGCTCCAGTTGCCGGCGCGCGTGGCGTGCTGCAGCTTGGCGATGGCGTCGGGCGACCACATGTGCTCCTCGCCGCGCGTGCGCCAGGCGTATTCGCCGCCGGCGTCCAGCATGGTGGCCAGCACCGGGTCGTTGCCGAAGGCGGCCACATGGGTGCGGATGCTTTCCTCGGCAATCTCGAACACGCCCATGCCTTCGACGCGGCTGGCCGTGCCGGTGAAGTACTTGGCCACGGTGTCGCTGGAGAGGCCCACGCACTCGAACAGCTGCGCGCCGCAGTAGCTCATGTAGGTGGACACGCCCATCTTGGACATGATCTTGGACAGGCCCTTGCCAATTGCCTTGACGTAGTTGTAGATCGCCTTGTCGGCCGACAAAGCGCCCGGCAGCTCCTGGTGCATGGCCTGCAGCGTCTCCAGCGCCAGGTAGGGGTGCACGGCCTCGGCGCCGTAGCCGGCGAGCACGGCAAAGTGGTGCACCTCGCGCGTCGTGCCGGTCTCGACCACCAGGCCGGTCGTCGTGCGCAGGCCCTCGCGCACCAGGTGCTGGTGGATGGCCGACAGCGCCAGCAGCGCGGGGATGGCGACCTGCGTCGCGCTCAGTTGCCGGTCGCTGATGATGAGGATGTTGGCGCCGCCCTTGATCTCGTCCACGGCCTGCGCGCACAAGGAGGCAAGTTTTGCCTCCACGCCCTGCTTGCCCCAGGCCAGCGGGTAGGTGATGTCTATGGTCGCGCTCTTGAACTTGCCGTGCGTGTGCGCCTCGATGTTGCGCAGCTTGGCCATGCCGTCGAAGTCCAGGATGGGCTGGTGCAATTCGAGCCGCATGGGCGGATTCACCTGGTTGATGTCCAGCAGGTTCGGCTTGGGGCCAACGAAGGACACCAGGCTCATGACGATGGCCTCGCGGATCGGGTCGATCGGCGGATTCGTCACCTGCGCGAACATCTGGCGGAAGTAGTTGTAGAGCGGCTTGCTGCGCTCGGACAGCACCGCCAACGGGCTGTCGTTGCCCATGGAGCCGATGCCCTCCTCGCCGTTGGCGGCCATGGGGGCAAGCAGGAACTTGATGTCTTCCTGCGTGAAGCCAAAGGCCTGCTGGCGCTCCAGCAGCGGCAGGCTGGACGCCACGGGCGCGGCCGGTGCTGCAGGCACCTCGTCGAGCTTGATGCGCAGGTTCTCGATCCACTGCTTGTAGGGCTTGGTGTTGACGATGTTGGCCTTCAATTCATCGTCCTCGATCAGCCGGCCCTGCTCCAGGTCGATGAGCAGCATCTTGCCCGGCTGCAGGCGCCACTTGCGCAGCACGCGGCTGTCGGGCACGGGCAGCACGCCGGCTTCGGACGCCAGGATGACCAGGTCGTCGTCGGTGACCACATAGCGCGAGGGGCGCAGGCCGTTGCGATCGAGCGTGGCGCCGATCTGGCGGCCATCGGTGAAGACGATGGAGGCCGGGCCGTCCCAGGGCTCCAGCATGGCGGCGTGGTATTCGTAGAAGGCGCGGCGGCGCTCGTCCATGCCCTCATGCTGCTCCCAGGGCTCGGGGATCATCATCATCACCGCCTGGCTGATCGGGTAGCCGGCCATGGTCAGCAGCTCCAGGCAGTTGTCGAAGGTGGCGGTATCCGACTGGCCGGCAAAGCTGATGGGGTAGAGCTTCTTCAGGTCGTCGGCCAGCACGGGCGAGGCCATCACGCCCTCGCGCGCCAGCATCCAGTTGTAGTTGCCGCGCACGGTGTTGATCTCGCCGTTGTGCGCCACGTAGCGATACGGGTGGGCCAGCGGCCACTCGGGGAAGGTGTTGGTGGAGAAGCGCTGATGCACCAGGCCGATGGCGGAGACGCAGCGCTCGTCGGCCAGATCCTTGTAGTACACGCCTACCTGATCGGCCAGCAGCAGGCCCTTGTAGACCACGGTGCGGCTGCTCATGCTGGGCACGTAATACTCTTTGCTGTGCTTGAGCTTGAGCGCCTGGATGGCGGCGCTCGCGGTCTTGCGGATCACGTAGAGCTTGCGTTCCAGCGCGTCCTGCACGATCACGTCCGCCCCCCGGCCGATGAAGACCTGGCGCAGGATGGGCTCCTTCTCTTGCACCGTGGGCGACATGGGCATGTCGCGGTTCACCGGCACGTCGCGCCAGCCCAGCAGCTTCTGCCCCTCGGCCTTGATGGCGCGCTCCAGCTCCTGCTCGCAGGCCAGGCGGCTGGCATGCTCCTTGGGCAGGAACACCATGCCCACGCCGTACTCGCCGGCGGGCGGCAGCTCTACGCCCTGAGAACCGTCAGGGGCCGTACCGGCCCGTGCCATCTCCTCGCGGTAGAGCTGATCCGGAATCTGGATCAGGATGCCGGCGCCGTCGCCCATGAGCTTGTCCGCGCCCACCGCACCCCGGTGATCCAGGTTTTCCAGAATCTTCAAGGCGCCGGTGACGATGTCGTGGCGCTTGACGCCCTTGATATGGGCCACGAAGCCCAGGCCGCAGGCGTCATGTTCGTTATGGGAGGCGTACAGGCCATGCTGTTGCAGGTGCTGGATCTCGGCTGCGTTGGTCATCGCGCGCTTTCTCAAAAATTTCGCAAGATGAGCAGATTAACGCATCACTTCATGCGTTGCAAGCATATTAATTGGGGTCAGAGTCCAATTAATCAGACGTTATTTTTGTTCTTTAAAAATTAGGGACACAATAAATTCAATAGCATTAAACGCATGTTTTACGCCGCTATTGGCCATTCAATCAGTCAGAAACAATGGCGGGACGCCCCGCCCTGCCCTTGGCAACACGGCGTTCGGTATGTTGTTGCAACGCAGCAATGAAACCCGCCTCACCCAGGGCCCAGCCGGAATGCACGGACTGGCTGATCTGCTTCTGGTCTGCCCCGGCAAGGCCGGCCTGCACCAGCTCGCCGTAGGCCGCCTCGCGTGCAAAGGGGGTGTTGCCCAGTTCCCAGTACAAGGCATGCGGCGTGACCAGCGGGTCATTGCGCCGCCCCATGTAGTGGGCGTAGCCCGACCATGGGTAGTCCCCCGGCTGCGCCACCATGCCCGCACGCACCGGGTTCAGGTCGATATAGACCATGCAGGCCAGCAGGTAGCGCTCGGACTGCACGATGGTCGAGCGGTAGCGCCCCTCCCACAGCGTGCCGCTGCGCTGGTGGCGGTGGTTGAAATAGCGCACATAGCTGCGCCCCACGGCCTGCATCATCAAGGGCAGGCCATCCTGCGTCTGCGGTGTGGCCAGCAGGTGGAAATGGTTGCCCATGAGCACATAGGCATGCAGGGCCACCTGCTGCTTCGATGCCTGCTCGGCCAGCAGACCGAGCATGAACTCGTAGTCCGCCGCATCCCTGAAGATCATCTGCCGGTTGTTGCCGCGCTGAATGACATGGTGCGGATAGCCAGGAACCGTGAGACGGGGCAGACGAGCCATAAGATCTCCTTAATTGGGGTCAGACTCCAATTATCCAGCCGGCGATCTGCTTGTCAATTAATTGGACTCTGACCCCAATTAGGCTAATTGGACTCTGACCCCAATTAGGCTTGCAGCCCAAAGCGTGGGCCCAGGGCCTGGGTGAGGCCGAACTCGGCCAGGATGGCGGCCAGGCGCTCGCGTGCGCTGTGCTTTTTCTGGCCGGTGTAGCGCGCCAGGATGAGTTCGTTCTTCAGGCTGTGCTCCCAGCCCACCAGCTCGGTCACGGTGACCTGGTAGCCCGATGCCTCCAGATGCAGGCAGCGCAGCACGTTGGTGATCTGGCTGCCCAGTTCGCGCGTGTGAATGGGGTGGCGCCAGAGCTCGGCCAGCGGCGTGCGCGACAGGGAGAGGGCCTTGGTCTGGCGCAGGCTGGCCGCTACCTCGGCCTGGCAGCAGGGGACGAGCACCATGGCGCGGGCCTGCTTTTGCAGGCCAAAGGCGATGGCGTCGTCGGTGGCGGTGTCGCAGGCGTGCAGGGCGGTGACTATGTCAAAGCGCTCGGGCAGGTCGGCCTGCGCCGCGGCATCGGCCACGGCCATGTCGAGAAAGCGCATGCGCTCGAAGCCCAGGCGCGCGGCCAGTTCGCGCGAGCGCTGCACCAGCTCGGCGCGCCACTCGATGCCGTAGATTTCGCCACGCCCCAGCTGCCTGAAGAACAGGTCGTAGAGGATGAAGCCCAGGTAGGACTTGCCCGCGCCATGGTCGGCCAGCAGCGGGGCATGGCCGTCCCTGGACAGCTCCTGCAGCAGCGGCTCGATGAACTGGTACAGGTGGTACACCTGCTTGAGCTTGCGTCGCGAATCCTGGTTCAGCCGCCCCTCGCGCGTGAGGATGTGCAGTTCTTGCAGCAACTCGATGGACTGGCCCGGCCGCAGCTCGGCCAGCACCGCAGCCCGCGCGGCCTCGGCGGCATCCGCCTTGGATTGCGCGCGGCTCATGCACCGCCCTTTTCGTCACCCGGTTTGCCGTGCTTGGCGCCATGGCCCATGGGGCAGCGCGGGCCGACATCCAGCTTCTCCCAGCCCGGCATGCCCAGCTGTTCCAGCACCTCGATGTTGCGCTCGAAGATCTCCTCGGCCTCGGGGAAGGCCTCCACGGCGCGGTCGATGCTCTCTTCGCGCAGCAGGTGCAGCGTGGGGTATGGCGCGCGATTGGTGCAGTTGCTGACATCGTCGGCCAGCGTGCCTTCGAACTGGAACCGCGGGTGGAACGACGCCACCTGCAGGATGCCGGCCAAGTCCATGGCCTCGACCAGCTCGTCGGCCAGCTCCAGAAAGTCGTTGAAGTCGAGAAAATCCGGCATGGCCTGCGGCGCGATGAGCAGCGTGGTGTCGCGCTTCTCGGGCGCTGCCTCGGCCAGCGCCTCCAGCTCGCGCTGCAAATCCTGTAGCAGCTCGCGCCCGTCGGTGGCGGGCGTCACAACATAATGGATCTGCCCCTTGGTGTGCACGCTCTTGGCAAACGGGCACAGGTTCAGGCCGATGACGGCGCGCTCCAGCCAGCGCACGGTGTCCTGCACCACCACGGCGTCGTCATTGGCAGCTGGGTTGCTTGGATCAGGTGCAGGGGCGTTGGTCATGGTCTGGCGCTCTCCATCAAGGGGCAGGCATTGTATGCCCCGCCTCCTTTTCCACTCCGCCGTTCAGCCCAGCAGGCGCTGTCCCGTCAGGCGCTCATGCTCGCGTGCGGCGTACCGATCCGTCATGCCGCCGATGAAGTCGGCCACGGTGCGCGCGCGTCGCTGCGCATCGCCTTGCAGCGCTGCAGCCGCCTGCGCAGCCCGCATCTGTTGCGGCTCATCGAAGTAGATGGCGAACAGCTCATGCACCACCTGGCGCGCCCGCTCCGTGGTCTGCATCACCTGCGGGTGGCGGTACAGCTCATGGAACAAAAAACCTTTCAGCTGCCGCGACTGCGCGCGCATCTCGCTTGAAAAGCCCACCAGCACGGGCAACGCACGCACGGCATCCACGTCGGTCGGCGCATGCTGCGCCAGCGCCGCACGCGTGGCGTCAATCACGTCATAGACCTGGTCGCTGAGCATGCGGCGTATGGCCTCGGCCAGCAAGCGGCGTCGGTTGGCTGTCTGCAGCAGCTGTGGATACTCGGCTGCGGCCTGGGCGCGATACCGCTCGAACAGCGGAACGTCCCGCAGCTGCTCCAACGTGATCAGGCCCGAGCGCACGCCGTCGTCGATGTCGTGCGCGTTGTAGGCGATCTCGTCGGCCAGGTTGCACAGCTGGGCTTCCAGGCTGGGCTGCTGCCCCATAAGAAAGCGCTGGCCCACGCCGCCTGGCTCGCGCGCCTCCAGCAGCTCGGCATTGCGGCGCGAGCAGTGCTTGAGGATGCCCTCGCGCGTCTCAAAGCTGAGGTTGATGCCGTCGTACTGCGGATAGCGTTCCTCCAGCTGATCGACCACGCGCAGGCTCTGCAGGTTGTGCTCAAAGCCGCCAGAGTCCGCCATGCAGTCGTTGAGCATGTCCTGCCCCGCATGGCCAAAGGGCGTGTGGCCCAGGTCGTGCGCCAGGCAGATGGCCTCGACCAGATCCTCGTTCAGACGCAGTGAGCGTGCGATGGAGCGGCCCAGCTGCGCCACCTCCAGCGAATGCGTGAGCCGCGTGCGGAACAGGTCGCCCTCGTGGTTCAGGAACACCTGGGTCTTGTAGACCAGGCGCCGGAAGGCCGTGGAATGCACGATGCGGTCGCGGTCGCGCTGGTACTCGGTGCGCGTGGGCGCGGGCGGCTCGGGGTAGCGGCGGCCACGGCTGCGCGCCGGGTCGCAGGCGTAGGGGGCGAGGCTATGGTCAGGCATCAACAACCATCAACTTTGCTTGATTAGGAACATTCCTCAGATCACCGTCATTCCGGCGAAAGCCGGAATCTACCGTTGTGACCTGGGCGGGCGTCTGGATTCCGGCTTTCGCCCATAAGCGCTAACTTAATATGAGTATTTGCCGTATCCTTGAGGCTCAACTCAAGGCGAGGCGCGAATGGAACAGGATACG
>JAFEER010000282.1 GCA_018240985.1 Pseudomonadota bacterium | reverse complement strand
ATCGTGCTGTTCGACCAGTGGCTCGATTACGTGCGCACGCCGCAGGGGCACACCGCATCGGCCCAGCGCCTGGCAGGCAAGGTGCTGACGCAGCTCGCGCCCCTGCGCGCCATGTCGGTGGCGATCCAGGACAAGCTGGTGCGCGGCCAGAGCCCCATCGTCGAGGCCGCCCTGGTCAAGGAGCTGGGCACGACGCTGGAGCAGATGATCCCCGCGGCGATCGCCGACGACCTGTTTGCGCGCGAGGCCGAGGACATGCCCGTGGAACTGCTCATGACGCTGAAATACGTGACCGAGGCCGCGCCCTCGTACTCGCTGCGCGGCGGCACGCGCGACATCCTGCGCGGCATGATTGCGCGCGGCCTCGGGCTGCGCTGAAAGGAATGGGCATGAACGACGATGTATTTGCCGATGCCGCACGCCAGGTGCTGGCCGACCATTGCACGCCGGCCGCCGTGCGCGCCATCGAGGCCGGCGGCAGCACGCCGCAGGCCGGCGCGCTGTGGCAGCAACTGGAGGCCACGGGCCTGGCCGATGCGCTGCTGCCAGAGAGCGAAGGCGGATCGGGCCTGGGCCTGGCCCAGCTGTTCGGCGTGCTGGAGCAATGCGGCGCGCACGCGCTGCCGCTGCCGCTGGGCGACACCATGCTGGCGCGCGCGCTGCTGGCCCAGGCCGGCGTGGCGCGTCCCGCCGGCAGCATTGCGCTGGCGCGGGGCGACAGGCTGCCGGACGGCGGCCTGCGCTGCGCCCTGGTGCGCGGCGCCGGCGTGGCGGATAGCGTGCTGGTGCAGGCCGGCGACGGCTGGCATCTGTTGGCCACGCACCAAGCGCAGCCTGCGCCCCAGGCGCTGGCGCTGGATGCGGCGCTGAGCTGGTCGGCCGCGCAAGTGCCGGCTGCTCTTGCGATTCCCGCCGGCGCAGGCCCGGACGCGCGCACCCTGCAGGCAGCAGTGATTGCGCCGCAGATGGCCGGCGCCCTGATGAGCGTGTTCCAGCGCACGCTGCAATACGCCAACGAGCGCCAGCAGTTCGGCCGCCCGATCGGCAAGTTCCAGGCCATACAGCACCAGTTGGCGGTGATGAGCGAGCATGTGTTCGCCGCACGCATGGCGGCGCAGCTGGGCTGCAGCGGCGCGGGTTACCTGCCGGATCGCCTGCGCGTGGCCGCGGCCAAGGCGCGCTGCAGCGAGGCGGCGCTGGCCGTGTCCGAGCTGGCCCACGCCATCCACGGTGCCATCGGCTTCACCGAGGAATACGACCTGCAGCTCTACACCCGCCGCCTGCACGCCTGGCGCCAGAGCGCGGGCAGCGAAAGCTACTGGCACGATGTCGCCGGCCAGGCGCTGCTGGCGCACCAGGGCTTGACGCTGGATATGGTGCGGCGTATCACCGATGTAGAAGTAGTGCTTTGAAAACCATAGCTGCTTGCGCTTGTAAATGTTGAGTTTTACTAAGTAAATGACCTGGTTATGTGCATGTCGCTGCAAGCCCCTCACCCCTCCCAGGGGCGCAGCGAGACGCTGCGCTCTTCAGGCTGTCCAGTTGCACATTGGTGCAACTGGAGCCGCAGCCTTCAGCCCCAGAGGGGCGAGGGCGACCGGTCGCGGCGGTTTTACCCCCTCTCCCTCTGGGAGAGGGCGGGGGTGAGGGCTGGCGGTCTGGTCTGAGGCATGTCGCTATTCAGGAAAAAATTGCTTAAAACCAATGCATGACAAGCGCAATCAGCTCCTTTTTTTGTAACGGAGTCCCCCCATGCCCTTTCTGACCATTGAGCGCGACGGCGCCATCCTCACCGCCACCATGAACCAGCCCGAGACGCGCAACGCGCTCACCGGCAACACGGCGGTGCAGGAGTTTTTGCAGCTGTGCGCCGACGTGCGCAAGGATGCTGGCGTGAAGGCGGTCATCCTCACGGGCTCCGGCCCCATCTTCAGCTCGGGCGGTAACGTCAAGGACATGAAGCGCTTCTTCGACGATGCGCTCACGCCAGACCTGATCCGCGAGGAATACCGCCAGGGCATACAGCAGATACCGCTGGCGCTGTACGAGCTGGACGTGCCCGTGATCTGCGCCGTGAACGGCCCGGCCATAGGCGCGGGGCTGGACTTGACCTGCATGTGCGACATCCGCATCGCCAGCGAGACGGCCAGCTTTGCCGAGAGCTTCGTGCGCGTGGGCATAGTCCCCGGCGACGGCGGCGCCTGGCTGCTGCCGCGCGCCGTGGGCATGGCCAAGGCGGCAGAGATGGCCTTCACCGGCGAGGCCATCACTGCGCAGGAGGCGCTGGCCTGCGGCTTGGTCAGCCGCGTGGTGCCGCCCGACCAGCTGCTGCCCACGGCGCGCGCGCTGGCAGAAAAGATCGCCGCCAACCCCGGCGCCGTGATGCGCATGACCAAGCGCCTGCTGCGCGAGGGCCAGGGCAGCACGCTGTCCACGCTGCTGGAGCTGTCGGCCGGCTACCAGGCCATCGCCCACAAAACGCAGGATCACCGCGAGGCCGTGACGGCCTTCATCGAGAAGCGCGCCCCGCGTTTTCAATAAAAGCGCGCGCCGCGTTTCCAATAAATGCTGGGCGACGGCAGATAATCGCGCCCATGGCTACTCAGCACAAACGCTTTTCGATGATCCGCGAGTTCCACCTCGCGGACTGGTTCACGCTCGGCAATGCCGTGTGTGGCGTGGGAGCGCTGTTCTCCTGCATGAGCTACCTGGAGTCGCATGACACGCGCCATGTGCTGTTCGCCTGCGCCCTGGTGCTGGCGGCCCTGGTGTTCGACATACTGGACGGGCGCGTCGCGCGCTGGCGGCAAAAAAGCTCGGCCATGGGGCGCGAGCTCGATTCGCTGGCCGACGTGATCTCGTTCGGCGTGGCGCCCGCCATCATCGCCTATGCCTGCGGCATGCAGGGGCTGTACGACCGCGTGGTGCTGGCTTTCTTCGTGGCCTGCGGCGTGTCGCGTCTGGCGCGCTTCAACATCACGGCCGAGACCTTTGCCGACGACAGCGGCAAGGTCAAGTACTTCGAGGGCACCCCCATCCCCACCTCCATCGCGCTCGTCGCCCTGCTGGCCGTGGCGGCCTGGCTGGGCGCGGTGCGCGAGCAGCTGTGGCTGGGCAAGCTGATGATCGGCGGCTTCACGCTGCACCCGCTGGTGCTGCTGTTCGCGCTGTCGGGCTCGCTGATGATCAGCCGCATCCGTATCCCGAAGTTCTGAGAGCATAAATACGCTCTGACACTTCCTGATGCAGTGGGCGCAGAGGCGCCGGGTACACTTTGCAGGTTTTGGCGGCCGCTGCGCGGCGCCGATATTCCTTTCCCATCGTTCCATGGCCGTTGATACGGCGGGCCAGGCCCGCACCCATCTAGATCTCAAGAGCGCCCAGCTGTCCGTGGTGGCCATGGTGCTCAAGACGGTTGACGTCGCCGCCGTCGCCGCCGAGCTGGCCGCCCGCCGCGCCGATGACCCCGAGTTCTTCGACAACGACCCGGTGCTGATCGACCTCTCGGCCGTGCAGGCCGAGGAGCAGCCGATTGACTTTGCCGCCCTGGTGCAGACCCTGCGCAGCCACCGTACCCAGCCCGTGGCGGTGCGTGGCGGCAGCGCGGCGCAGATGGCGGCGGCCCATGCCGCCGGCCTGATTGCTGCGCCCGACATGCCCGCGGCCCGCGCGCAGCCGCGCGAGGTGATCCGCGAGGTCGTGCGCGAGGTGCAGGTGCCGGTGGAAGTCGCCGTGCCGGCGCCAGCGCCCGGCGCGCTGGTGGTGGACAAGCCGCTGCGCTCGGGCCAGCAGGTGTATGCGCGCGGCTCGGATCTGGTGGTGCTGGCCATGGTCAGCTTTGGCGCCGAGGTCATTGCCGACGGCAACATCCACGTCTACGCCCCGCTGCGCGGGCGCGCCATTGCCGGCGCGCGCGGCGACACCAGTGCGCGCATCTTCAGCACCTGCCTGGAGCCGCAGCTGGTCTCCGTGGCCGGCATCTACCGCACCACCGAGACCGAGCTGCCCGACAACGTGCGCGGCAAGCCGGCCCAGGTGCGGCTCGAGGGCGAAAAGCTGCTCATCGAGCCGCTTTAATTTCAGAACCAAAACGCAGACCGCAACGCAAGGATTTCTCAGAACATGGCCAAAATCGTCGTCGTGACCTCCGGCAAGGGAGGCGTGGGCAAGACCACCACCAGTGCCGCCTTCGCATCGGGCCTGGCGCTCGCCGGCCACAAGACCGCCGTGATCGACTTCGACGTCGGCCTGCGCAACCTGGATCTCATCATGGGCTGCGAGCGCCGCGTGGTGTACGACCTGATCAACGTCATCCAGGGCGAGGCCAACCTGAACCAGGCACTCATCAAGGACAAGCAGTGCGAGAACCTGTTCGTGCTTGCCGCCAGCCAGACGCGCGACAAGGACGCGCTCAACCAGGGCGGCGTGGAGAAGGTGCTCAAGGACTTGGCGGAGATGGGTTTTGACTACATCGTCTGCGACTCGCCCGCCGGCATCGAGAGCGGCGCCCTCATGGCCATGCACTTTGCCGACGAGGCGCTGCTGGTGACCAACCCCGAGGTGTCCTCGGTGCGCGACTCCGACCGCATCCTGGGCATGCTCAGCAGCAAGACGAAGCGTGCCATCGAGGGCCTGGAGCCGATCAAGGAACACCTCCTGATCACGCGCTACAACCCCAACCGCGTGGAAGACGGCCAGATGCTGGGCCTGGAGGACATCCAGGACATCCTGCGCATCAAGCTGATCGGCGTGATCCCCGAGTCCGAAAACGTGCTGCAGGCCTCCAACCAGGGCCTGCCGGCCATCCACCTCTCGGGCACCGATGTTTCCGAGGCCTACAAGGACGTGGTGGCGCGCTTCCTGGGCCAGGACAAACCCTTGCGCTTCATCGACGCCGTCAAGCCCGGCTTCTTCAAGCGCATCTTTGGCGGGAGGTAAGCGGCCATGTCCCTGCTGTCCTTTCTGCTGGGCGAGAAGAAGAAGACCGCCGCCGTCGCCAAGGAGCGCCTGCAGATCATCCTGGCGCACGAGCGCAGCGGCCGCAACGCCGGCAAGCCCGACTACCTGCCGGCCCTGCAGCGCGAGCTGGTGGCGGTGATCTCCAAGTACGTCAAGATCAACCCGGACGACCTCAAGGTGCACTTCGAGCGCCAGGACGACCTGGAGGTGCTGGAGGTCAAGATCGAGCTGCCCGAGGGCGCCAAGTAAGGGCTATTTCCCCATGGGCCCCGCCGCCTTGGGCGACAGGCGGCCCAGCGGATGCTCGGTATAGAACATGCCGCCGTGGTAGAGCAACGGTGACCTGCCCTGGCGATGGCTGCAGCGCAGCACCTCACCGACGAAGATGGTGTGGTCGCCCTCCACATGCTGGCTGCGCACCTGGCATTCGAACACCGCCGCCGCGCCTTCGATCAGCGGTACACCGTGCAGGCCTGGCGCCTGCGCCACGCCGGCCCAGCGGTCTATGTGGCGCGTGGCAAAGCGCTCTGCCAGGGGGCGCTGCCCGGCCGTCAGCACATGGATGGCGCAATGCCGGCTGGCCGACAGCACGGACTGCAGCTGCGAGCGCTGCGCCAGGCACCACAGCACCAGCGGCGGGGCTAGCGACACCGAGTTGAATGAGTTGATGGTCATGCCCACCGGCTGGCCATCCGCGCCGCGGGCCGTGACGATGGCCACGCCCGTAGCAAACATGCCCAGCGCGTCGCGAAACTCGCGCGGTGAAAACTGGGGCGGACTGGCGGCAGGGCTGTGGCGGGTGTCGGTCACGAAAGACGGCAGGGCGCGCGCGGCGCCGAGGGATGTGTTGGGGGGCTATTATCTGCCGTACGTCAAGCCTGCAGGCCAGCCATGTCTTTGCTCCCCACCTTCTCCCTCCTGGGCAGTGGCCCCACCGTGCTGCTGCTGCACGACGCCGATGGAGATCACCTGAGCTTTGCGCCGTTGCAGGAAACCCTGGCCGGCGCCGGCTGCCGCGCCGTGGCCTGGGACATGCCTGGCTATGGCCGCAGCGCGCCGGTCGAGCCCTACGCCTTCAAGGGCCTGGCACAGCGCTGTCTGTTGTTGCTGGATGCGCTGCAGTGCGAGGAAGCCACCCTGGTCGGCCATGGCATGGGCGCCATGCTGGCGCTGGAGCTGGCCCTGCGCGCGCCCCTGCGCGTGCGCCGCCTGGCGCTGTGCGCGGGCGGGCCGCCGCTGGATGCCAGCGCCGTTGCTGCCTGGGTGGCGCCGCGCCTGGCGCTGCTCGACGAAGGCCTGTCCATGGGCAGCCTGGCCGAACGCCTGGTGGCGCGCGACGCGGGCAGCGGCGCCCTGCCCGAGGGGCTGCAATTGGCGCGCCACGCCATGGGGCGCGTGCATGCCGCCACCTACCGCCATGCCCTGCAGGCGCTGGCCGGCTTCGCGCGCAGCGCGCCCGAGCTGATGCATGTGCGCCAGCCCACGCTGCTCATCGCCGGCGAAGAGGATCGCTGCACCCCGCCCGAGGCCTTGCTGGCCCTGGCCCATGTGCTGCGCGATGCGCGCGTGGTGCAGCTGGCCGGCGTGGGCCACTGGCCGCAGCTGGAAGATCCGGAGGGTTTCGAGGCGGCCCTGCTCGACTTTTTGTCCGAGCCGCATGCATTGCCGCATTGACTCCGGGCCGAAAACCCCGATGCACGATGGGCCGTCGGGGAGCAGGGTTTTTGGGAATATGCCGTCATGGCTAACATAGGCCGCATGAACATGCTGTCGCAGCCCAGGCCCTCGTTCAAGGCGCAGATGCACCAGGCGCGCGAGGATGCCATCGTCCAGGCCACCAGTCGCCTGCTGGGCGAAAAAGGCTTTGCCACCATGACCGTGGATGAGGTGGCGGCGGCCGTCGGCATTGCCAAGGCCAGTCTGTACAAGCATTTCGCCGGCAAGGACGATTTATGCGCCGCCGCCATGGTGCATGTGGTGGGGCGGCTGCAGCGCTTCCTGGATGCCTTGTCCGCCGAGCTGAGTCCCTTGCAGCGCCTGCAGGCCTTGCTGCACTGGCTGCTGCAGCTGCAGCTGGGTGACGAGACGCCGCTGCTGCCCGAGCGCAACTCGGCGCTGGCCCAGACGCTGCGCGCCTGCGATGTCTATCACGCCGCCATGCAGGAGGTGAGCGCGCGCATCCTCAGCTGGATCACCCAGGCACAGTCCAGCGGGCAACTGCGGCGTGAGCTACCGCCAGACGTGATCCTGTGCGCCCTGCTGGCACGCGCGGCCGATCCCATGCTGGCCCTGCTGCGCGAGCGCGGCTACGAGGATGACGAAATCCTGAACTGGGCCATGGACACCTGCCTCAGCGGCCTGGTGCCGGGCCCGGCCGTTCCCTGGGCCTGATCAGCGCACCAGCAGCACCGGCACGGTGCATTGCGCCAGTACCTGGGTGCTGACCGATCCCATCACCAGCTTGCCCAGCGAACCGTGGCCGTGCGTGCCCATGACGATGAGGTCGAACTTGCCGGATTCGGCCACCTTGGCGATGGTTTCCCCTGCAGGCCCGATCTTGACCATGGTCTTGAGCTGCACGCCGTGGCGGCCCAGGAACTTGACCACGGGTGACAACACCTTCTGGCCTTCTTCGGCGTAGTAGCTGTCCACCGTTTCCTTGCCCAGGGCGGCGCGCGCGCGGGGGGGCAGCGCCGCCTGCACCATGATGGCCGTATAGGTGTGCGAGCTGCCGAGCATCTCGTCGTGCGCGGCCAGGTAGGCCAGCATTTTCTTGGTGTAAGTGCTGCCGTCGACAGCAAGCAGGATGTTCATTCGTAGTACTCCGTAAACGGGTTATCAGACTAATCTGCACCTGCGCCTGTTGTCTTGACCTGCGTCATCTTTGTCATGCGGTGCGCCCATGGGTCTTGCGCCCGCGCGCATCATACGGTGACTACGCAATGGGGCAGGAAGGCTGCCTGCTCGCCCTTGCGCGCATAGCCCAGCGGGTTGGCCACCACGCGGCAGTGCCAGGGCTGGCCATTGCCATCCAGGCCCTGGGCCTGGTAATCGCTCGGTGCATGCAAATGGCCATGCAGCCATAGCGTGGCCAGCGGCAGGCAGTCGTCCATGGCGTTGCAAAAACCGGCCGTGCCCGGGCTCAATCCATAGCGCGGGTCGGCGCTGCGCAGGCTGGGGGCGAAATGGGTCACGACCACGGTCGGGCCGGCAAATGCCTGGGCCAGCGTCTCGCGCAGCCAGGCCTGGCACAGCAGCGCCTGCTCGCGCAGCTGCGGCGCCAGAAAGGGCTCGCCATGGCGCGTGCCCCCGGTCTTGGCCAGGTAGAAATTGGCGGCGCGAAAGGCCTTCTCGCGTTGCTTCAGGCGCTGGCCCGGGTCGCTCACGCCGTGGTGATCGGCGAGGGCGTCAAAATCGCTCCACAGCGTCGTGCCCAGCAGGCGCACGCCCTGCAGCTCCACGCTGGTCTGCTCCAGCCAGATCAGCCCCAGGCGGTCGCAGGTGCGGCGCAGGCGCAGGTGCGCGGCGTCAAAGTCCTGGCCGTCGTATTCATGGTTGCCCGGCACGAAGACCACCGGCGTCGGCCAGCCGGCGTATTGCGGCAGTGGCGAAAAGCGCGCCAGGCCATAGTCGTCATCGATGAGCAAGGAACCGCTCTGGTAGGAACCGATGTCGCCTGCCAGCACCAGCATGTCCGCATCCGGGGCCGGGCTGGGGCTGAAATGGGGGTGGATTTCCAGGTGCAGGTCGGACAGCAGTTGCAGCTTCATGGATCGTTCGTTAACTGACCCAAAGGTCATTACGTAAACCGACAAGGGTGATTCCAAGTAGGCATTGGATAAAACCAAGGGTTAACCCTAGGATAGCAACCTAGTCCTCCGGCAGTTTCGCCAAAAGTGACATTTTGCTTCCATCATGCTTACATCTGCATCTCTCGATCTTTATACCGAACACCGCGGCCTGGCCCGTATCCAGGGCGCTTTGCATTTCCTGCGCCGCATCCCTGCGCGTTTTTCCGGCGCGCGCGGCGCCGCATCGCTGCTGCTGGCGGCGCTGGTCTCGGGCCTGATGGTGGCCGCCAACGCACTCATCGATGAATGGGGCGACGGTCATTTGCTGGCTGCCTGGATGCTGCTGTGGGCGATTGCCTTCGCGGGCATGGCCCTGCTGACGGCGCCGGCGCGCAGGGCAGTGGCCCTGCTGCGTGAGGGCGCCCAGGCCTGGCGCGAGGCCCGCCGCCGCGCCGCCGAGGACGAACAGACCTGGAATACCGCCCTGCACGATGCGCGCATCATGGCCGACCTGAGCCGGGCCATGAACGGCATTGCGGTGGACGACATCCGCCGTTATCGCTGATCGGCGGTTTCTGCCAACGCACAGCGGGCACCGTCGGGTGCCCTTTTTTGTAGCTTGTAGACAACAAAACCCCGCTGCACCAACTGGCCGCGGGGCCGGGGCTGACTACGCTCAGAGGGTGAGAGGAAATTGCCCGTGCCCGAGGGGTGCGTCAAAACGCAGCCAATCGAGGCGCAAAACGCAGCCATAGCTGGGGCTATGGCGAGTATTTGCAACGAAGAGTGGGGGTGTTTTGGCGCGCAAAGCGGGCATGGGGGATTGCCTCTCACCCTCTCAGGCGGCCAGGCGCTTTTCCAGCAGGGCCTTGGTGGCCAACAGCTCCTGCGGCAGGCCCTGGGCCAGCTGCTCGAAGTGGGCGGTATGCAGCTTCAGCTCCTCGGCCCAGGCGGCCTTGTCGATGCTGGTCACGCTGTCGAATTGCGCGGGCGTGAATTCCAGGCCCGTCCAGTTGATTTCGGCATATTGCGGGGCGATGCCAAAGGCGGTTTCGTGGCCCTGTGCGCTGCCCTCGATGCGGTCGATCATCCACTTGAGCACGCGCATGTTGTCGCCGTAGCCGGGCCAGACGAACTTGCCCTCGGCGTTCTTGCGGAACCAGTTGGTGGTGAAGATCCGGGGCAGTTGTGCGCCTTGGGCCGAGATCCTGGCGCCCAGGTCGAGCCAGTGCTGGAAGTAGTGGCTCATGTTGTAGCCCATGAAGGGCAGCATGGCGAAGGGGTCGCGGCGCACCACGCCCTGGGCGCCGAAGGCGGCGGCGGTGGTCTCGCTGCCCATGGTGGCGGCCATGTACACGCCCTCGGTCCAGTTGCGCGCCTCGGTCACCAGCGGCACGGTGGTGGAGCGGCGGCCGCCGAAGATGAAGGCGTCGATCTTCACGCCGGCCGGGTCGTCCCAGGCCGCGTCCAGGGCCGGGTTGTTGGTGGCGGCCACGGTGAAGCGGGCGTTGGGGTGGGCGGCCTTGGCGCCGGTGTCCTTGGCGATCTGGGGCGTCCAGTCCTGGCCCTGCCAGTCGATCAGGTGCGCGGGCATCACGCCGGTGTCCTTTTCCATGCCCTCCCACCAGACGTCGCCATCGTCGGTGAGCGCGACGTTGGTGAAGATCACGTTCTTGTCCAGGCTGGCCATGCAGTTGGGGTTGGTGTGGTGGTTGGTGCCGGGAGCCACGCCGAAGTAGCCGGCCTCGGGGTTGATGGCGCGCAAAGACCCGTCGGCCTGGGGCTTGATCCAGGCGATGTCGTCGCCGATGGTGGTGACCTTCCAGCCGTCGAAGGCCTGGGGCGGCACCAGCATCGAGAAGTTGGTCTTGCCGCAGGCGCTGGGGAAGGCGGCGGCGACGTGGTATTTCTTGCCGGCCGGGCTGGTCACGCCCAGGATCAGCATGTGCTCGGCCAGCCAGCCCTGATCCTTGCCCATCTTGGAGGCGATGCGCAGCGCCAGGCATTTCTTGCCCAGGAGGGCGTTGCCGCCGTAGCCCGAGCCGTAGGACCAGATCTCGCGCGTCTCGGGGTAGTGCACGATGTATTTGGTCTTGGCGTTGCAGGGCCAGCTGGTTGCGTCCTTCTGGCCGGCGGCCAGCGGCGCGCCCACGGTGTGCATGCAGGGCACGAAATCGCCATCGGTGCCGATCACGTCGTACACGGCGCGGCCCATGCGCGTCATGATCTTCATGTTGGCGGCGACATAGGCGCTGTCGGACAGCTCCACGCCCACATGGGCGATGGGGCTGCCCAGCGGGCCCATGGAGAACGGCACCACGTACATGGTGCGGCCGGCCATGCAGCCGTCGAACAGCGGCTGCAGCGTGGCGCGCATCTCGTTTGGCGCCATCCAGTTGTTGGTGGGGCCGGCGTCTTCCTTCTTTTCGGAGCAGATGAAGGTGCGGTCTTCGACGCGCGCCACGTCGGACGGGTCGGAGCAGGCCAGGTAGCTGCCGGGGCGCTTGGCGGGGTTGAGCTTCTTGAAGGTGCCGGCATCAACCAGCTGCTGGCACAGCTGGTCGTATTCCTCTTGCGAGCCGTCGCACCAGTGGATTTTGGCGGGCTTGCACAGGGCGGCCATTTCGGCCACCCAGGCGATCAGCTTGGCGTTCTTGACGTAGGCGGGGGCCTGGATATTCAGGCCTTGCAGGGTGGGAGCGTTCATCGGGCGGGCTTCCTAAGTTGAAAAACAGTCTTTTCAAAGGAAGCGCACCGGGGTCACGTCGCACGGGCCGCGCGCGAGCAGCGCTGCCTTTGAAAAAACGGCTTGGGACTGCACTCAGCTGACGCATGAGGCAGTGGCCATGGCGGGCGCATGCATGCTGCACCGCGGCCGAACCAATGATTCTATGAAGACGCCCCCGATTTGTCTTGGGACTGGCGGGTAAAACTATGCAAACAAAACATGACGTTATGTCATTTGCTTGCTATCGGTGCCGTGGCAGACAGAAATGACAAGGCCCCGCGAGGCGGGGCCTTGGTTGCCGGGGTACTGCGATGTCAGAGGGTGAGAGGAAATTGCCCGTGCCCGAGGGGTGCGTCAAAACGCCACCAATCGAGGCGCAAAACGCAGCCATAGCTCGGGCTATGGCGAGTATTTGCAACGAAGAGTGGGGGGTGTTTTGGCGCGCAAAGCGGGCATGGGGGATTGCCTCTCACCCTCTCAGCCCATGAACACGGCGATGAAGGCCAGCAGGAAAATGATCAGGGCACCCGCGGCCGGAATCACGAAGGGAATCACGTCCACCACGGTCTCGATCGGATCGGTGGCGGTGGCCACCTCCACGTCGGCGGCATTGGGGGCGATGGGGTGGTGGGTCATGCGTCGGGTCTCCTGTGCGGGCAATGATTTTCGGGCCAGTTTAGCGGCATTGGCGGGCGCCGCGCCCCGGCCTTACCCCTATCAGCGCAGCTCGGCCTCCATGTGGGCGGCGCGCAGCTCGTCCAGCACCTGCTGTATGTGCGGCTTGCCGCGCGTCTGCAGCACCAGCTCGATCTCCACGTTTTGCGCCGCCAGCATGGTGAAGGCGCGCTGGTGGTGCACCTCTTCGATGTTGGCGCCGGCCTCGGCCACGATGCTGGTGATGCGCGCCAGCACGCCGGGGATGTCGCGCGCGCTGACCATGATGCGCGCCAGGCGGCCCGAGCGCACCATGCCGCGCTCGATGATGGCGGCCAGCAGCAGCGGGTCGATGTTGCCGCCCGAGAGCACCAGCCCCACCTTCTTGCCGCGAAAGCGCTCGGGATAGCGCAACAGCGCCGCCAGGCCGGCCGCGCCCGCGCCCTCGACCAGGGTTTTCTCGATCTCCAGCAGCATCAGCACGGCCTGCTCGATGTCGCCCTCTTGCACCAGCAGCAGATCGTCCACCAGGCGGCTGATGATCTCGCGCGTGATCTCGCCCGGCTGCCCCACGGCGATGCCCTCGGCTATGGTTGATGTGCCCTGCGGGTGCTGCGTGCCCTGGATGGCGTTGACCATGGACGGAAAGCGCGCCGCCTGCACGCCGACGATGTCCAGGCCCGGTTTGAGCGCCCGTGCCGCCGTGGCAATGCCGGCCAGCAGGCCGCCGCCGCCGATGGCGACGACCAGGGCGTCCAGATCCGGCTGCTCTTGCAGCATCTCCAGGGCGATGGTGCCCTGGCCGGCGGCAATCGCCTCATCGTCATAGGGGTGGACAAAGGTCAGCTGCTGCTGCTCGGCCAGCTGGTAGGCGTGGGCGCGCGCCTCCTCCAGCGTGTCGCCGTGCAGCACGATCTCGGCGCCGAAGCCGCGCGTGCGCTCCACCTTCACGCCGGGCGTGAAGCGCGGCATGACGATCACCGCGCGCAGGCCCAGGCGCTGCGCGTGGTAGGCCACGCCCTGGGCATGGTTGCCGGCGCTCATGGCCACGACGCCGTGGGCGCGCTCCTCGGGCGTGAGTTGGGCGAGCTTGTTGCAGGCGCCGCGTTCCTTGAAGGAAGAGGTGAACTGCAGGTTCTCGAACTTGAGGAACACCTGCGCGCCGACGATCTGCGACAGCGTGCGCGATTCGACGCAGGGGGTGTCCAGCACCTGGCCTTGCAGGCGGGCGGCGGCGTCTTGTATGTCTTGCAGTGTCAGCATGGTTACTATGAATAAAAGAGCTGTTCGCGCTTTATACGCTTGCCTCAAAACCCGTTTTGGCTATAAGCCTTCGCTGGCCGGCAAGGCGCGCGTGAGGATGGAGGCCACGTCCATTTTGCGCGTGGCGATGGCGCCGACCACGCGCCCCGGGTCACCCGCGCCCAGGCGCGTGGCGATGAAGGCGTCGGCCGTGGCGGTGGGCGCATGCTGGCGCAGCAGGCAGGCCTGGGCCAGCAATACCAGGCGCTGGGCCAGCACGCGCGCCAGGGGCTCGATCTGGTTGGGCGGCGTGGCCAGCAGCGCCTGCAGCTCCCGTAGCGCGGCCAGCATCTGCGGTTCGCCAGCGCTGGTTTGCTGCAGCCAGTCGAGCAGGGCCTGTGCGGCATCGGGTTCACGCTGCAGGGCACGCAGCACGTCCAGGCACATGACGTTGCCCGAACCCTCCCAGATCGAGTTCACCGGCGCCTCGCGGAACAGCCGCGCCATCACGCCGTCCTCGATGTAGCCGTTGCCGCCCAACACCTCCATGGCCTCGCCGGTGAGCTCCACCGCGCGCTTGCAGACCCAGAACTTGGCGGCGGGCGTCATGATGCGCCGCCAGGCGCGCTCTGCCGGCTGATCCGCGGCCTCGCAGGCCTGGGCCAGGCGCATCGCCAGCTGCAGCGCGGCCTCGCTCTCCAGCGCCAGGTCGGCCAGCACGGCGCGCATCAACGGCTGCTCGGCCAGCGCCTTGCCAAAGGCCTGGCGCCGGCGCGCATAGGCCAGCGCCTGCACCAGGGCCTGGCGCAGGATGGCGCTGCTGCCGACGACGCAGTTCAGGCGCGTGTAGCTGGCCATCTCGATGATGGTGGGAATGCCGCGCCCCTCTTCGCCCAACAGAATTCCCCAGGCGTCCTCGAATTCGACCTCGGCGCTGGCGTTGCTGCGGTTGCCCAGCTTGTCCTTCAGGCGCTGCACGCGCACGGCGTTGCGGCTGCCGTCGGGGCGCCAGCGCGGCACGTAGAAGCAGGCAAACGGGCCGTCCGCGCCGACGCGCGCCGTCACCAGGTGGGCGTCGCATTGCGGCGCCGAGAAGAACCACTTGTGCCCGCGCAGCAGGTATTCGCCGCCGCGCCCGCCCGTGCCTACTGGCGTGGCAAGGGTGGTGTTGGCGCGCACGTCCGAGCCGCCCTGCTTCTCCGTCATGCCCATGCCCAGCCACACGCTGGCCTTGTCCGCGGCCGGCAGATCGCGCGCGTCGTAGGCGTCGCTGTAGAGCTTGCCCTCCAGCTGCGCCCAGAGTGCCGGCTCGCGCTGCAGCAGCGGTATCGCGGCCTGGGTCATGGTGGCCGGGCACAGCGTGCCCTGCTCCACCTGGCCGTGCAGATAGAAACCGGCCGCCCAGGCAGACCAGCGGCCCGCGCGCTGCTCTTTAAAGGGGAGCGAGACCAGGCCCTGGCCGCGGTACAGCGCCATCAGCTGGTGCCAGGCGGGGTGGAAGGCTATGGCGTCGATGCGCCGCCCGCGCGTGTCAAAGCGCCTGAGCTCGGGCGGGTGGCGGTTGGCCTGCTCGGCCAGCGCGTAGGTGTCGGCGCGGCCCAGCTCGGCCGCATAAGCGCCCAGCGCCGGCATGGCCCAGTCGGTGCCGGCGCGCGCCAGCGCCTCGCACAGGGCCGGGTCGGTAGCCAGCAGGTCGTAATCGTTCAGTTCCGGAAACTGGTTGAATACCTGGTGCGTGCTCCAGTCCATGGTGCGCCTGCCTTGCCTGCGTGACGTTTGGCAGACCAGTCTATTCCTACTTTATTGCCAACCCCAGCGGCGCCGGTAGATGCCCTTCATGGCCTGCGTCAGGCTCATGTAGCCCAGCACGATCAGCGGCAGCAGCGCGAAATACAGCGGCGGCAGCGGCTGCAGCTTGAAGTACGCGGCCAGCGGCCCCATGGGCAGGAACAGCCCGACGGCAACGATGGCCAGCGTCATCGCCAGCAGCGGCGTGGCGGCGCGGCTCTCGATGAAGGGCAGCTTGGGCGTGCGGATCAGGTGCACGATCAGCGCCTGCGTGAGCAGGCTGACGACGAACCAGCCCGACTGGAACAGCGTCTGCTGCGCCGGCGTCTGGGCGCCGAACACCCACCACATCATGGCGAAGGTCACCATGTCGAACACCGAGCTCAGCGGCCCGAAGAACACCATGAAGCGGCCGATGTCGTCCGGCCGCCAGCGCAGCGGCTGGCGCAGCAGCTCCTCGTCCACGTTGTCGAACGGAATGGCGATCTGCGAGATGTCGTAGAGCAGGTTCAGCACCAAGAGGTGCATGGGCAGCATGGGCAGAAAGGGCAGCAGGGCGGCGGCCACCAGCACCGAGAACACGTTGCCGAAGTTGGAGCTGGCCGTGATCTTGATGTACTTGAGCATATTGGCGAAGGTGCGCCGGCCCTCCAGCACGCCTTGTTCGAGCACCAGCAGGCTCTTCTCCAGCAGGATGATGTCGGCGGCCTCCTTGGCGATGTCCACCGCGCTGTCCACCGAGATGCCGATGTCGGCCGCGCGCAGCGCCGGCGCGTCGTTGATGCCGTCGCCCATGAAGCCCACCACATGGCCGCCCGCCTTGAGCTGGTGCACGATGCGCTCCTTGTGCAGCGGCGTGAGGCGGGCAAACAGGTTGTGCCGCTCCACGGCCTGGGCCAGCTCCGCGTCGCTCATGCGCTCGATGTCGCCGCCCAGCAGCAGGCCCTGCTGCGCCAGGCCTACTTCGCGGCAGATCTTGGCCGCCACCAGGTCGTTGTCGCCGGTCAGCACCTTCACGCTCACACTGTGCTCGGCCAGCGCCTTGAGCGCGGCGGCGGTGGAGTCCTTGGGCGGATCGAGGAAGGCCACGTAGCCGACCAGGGTCAGCGCGCTTTCGTCGGCCAGGCCATAGACCTGCTGCGTCGGCGGCCCCTCGCGCACGGCCACTGCCACCACGCGCAGGCCCTCTTCGTTGAGGTCGGCCGTGACGGCGCGGATGCGCGCCAGCAGCTGCGCGCTCAAGGGCTCGACAGCATCGCCATGGCGCACCTGGGTGCACACGGCCAGCACCTCTTCCACCGCGCCCTTGGTGATGAGCAGGTGCTGCGCGTCATGCTCGGCCACCACCACCGACATGCGCCGGCGCGTGAAGTCGAACGGGATCTCATCGACCTTGCGGTAGTTCTTTGCCGGCTCGAGCGAGCGGTTCACCTCGGCATGCTCCAGCACCGCCACGTCGAGCAGGTTCTTCAGCCCCGTCTGGTGGTAGCTGTTGAGGTAGGCCAGCTCCAGCACCTCGTCGGATTCCTCGCCCCAGACGTCGATGTGCCGCGCCAGGAAGATCTTGTCCTGCGTCAGCGTGCCGGTCTTGTCGGTGCAGAGCACGTCCATGGCGCCAAAGTTGTGGATGGCATCCAGGCGCTTGACGATGACCTTCTTGCGCGACAAAAACACCGCGCCCTTGGCCAGTGTCGAGGTCACGATCATGGGCAGCATCTCGGGCGTCAGGCCCACGGCCACGGCCAGGGCGAACAGCAGCGCCTCCAGCCAGTTGCCCTTGGAAAAGCCGTTGATGAACAGCACCAGCGGCGCCATCACGAACATGAAGCGGATCAAGAGCCAGCTGACCTTGTTCACGCCGGCCTGGAAGGATGTCGGCGCCCGATCCGTGGCAATCACGCGGCTGGCCAGCGCGCCAAAGTAGGTGGAGTTGCCCGTCCCCAGCACCAGGGCCTGGGCCGAGCCCGAAACCACATTCGTGCCCATGAAGACAATGTTGTCCAGCTCCAGCGGGTTGCCGGTCTGCGCGCCGCGGTCGGCGGCGGCCTTTTCCACCGGCATCGACTCGCCCGTCATGGCCGCCTGGGCCACGAACAAATCCTTGGCCGAGAGCACGCGGCAGTCGGCGGGAATCATGTCGCCGGCCGACAGCGCGATCAGGTCGCCCGGCACCAGCTGCACGATGGGCAGCTCCACGCGCTGCACGCCGCCGGCGCCATCGGGTTCGGCTGGGCGCAGCACCGTCGCCGTGTTGCTGACCATGGCCTTGAGGGCATCGGCCGCCTGGTTCGATTTGCCCTCCTGCCAGAAGCGCAGCAGCGTGGACAGCACCACCATGCTGCCTATCACCAGCGCGCCCTTCATGTCGTGCGTGAGCCAGGAGACGATGGCCAGCAGCGTCAGCAGCAGGTTGAACGGATTGCGGTAGCAGTGCCACAGGTGCAGCCACCAGGGCAGGGGCTTTTCATGCTCGACCTCGTTCGGGCCGACGCGCGCGCGGATGGCGTCGGCCTGGGCCTCGGTCAGGCCCTCGGCAGCGCTGCCCAGCTGCTGAAACAGGGTCTGGCTGTCGGCGTAGGCCGCCGCCACCAGCGCCTGGGACTGCGCGGGCGGCAGCTCGCGGCTGACGCCGGTGCGCGTCAGCGTCTCCAGCAGGGCCAGGCGGCTGTAGTGCCGCACCATGCGGCGCGTGCGCAGAAAACCGGCAAAGACCTCGCGCAGAATCTTGTTACGCATCGGAACGCTCCTGAACGCCCCGTCCCCGATCCTTCAGGGCGGTGGCGCCTGTCCTTGCAATTGAGGGATCAAAACTCCGTATGCAGGCGTGCCGAGATCACGTTCACCGGCCCGCGATCCGCGTTGTAGGCGGGGTTGCGGATATGTTGCCAGTCCAGCGTGACCCATGCGGCCCTGGCCAGCTGCAGGTTGTAGAAGGCCTCGTACACCTGCTCGGGACGGTAGCTTAGGCGCCCGTCGCCGATGAAGAAACCCATGCCGCCGGCGGCCAGGTAGTTGCGGTGCACCCTGGACAGGCCGTTGCGCGCCATGGCCAGGCCCAGGCTGTCCTGCCCGCGCCCCCAGGCCGTGCCGCGCACCAGCACGCCCCCCGAGAGCGAGCGGTCGATCTCGGTGAAGGCGTAGATCTCGGTCTTGCCATCGGCCCAGCTGGCGCGGCCGAACAATCCCACGTCATCCGACAGGGCCTGCTCCAGGTTCAGCCCGACGCCGCTTTTCACCTGCACGCCGCTGCGCACCGCATCGATGCTGGGTACCTGGCCCGTGCGCGCCGCCAAGTCCAGCGCGTCCTGGTAGCGCGACATGCGGGTGCGGTTGCGAAACGCCAGCAGGCGCAGCTTGCCCGGCTGCCCGCCCAGGGTATGGGCGTGTTCCAGCTCGATCTGGTCGCCATAGTGCTGGAAGATGCGCAAGTCCAGCGGCTGCTGGTTGGGTTGATCGGGCTGGATGAAGCGCCCGGCACGCAGCACCCAGTCGCCCGCGTACCACTCCCCGGCGATGCCCCAGGAGTAGCCGCGCGAGTCTGCCGCGTAGTCATAGGCCCCGTGGGTCATCACCGACCAGTTCATGAACTGTGTGCGCGGATCGTGGCTGTAGGCGTTGCTGTCGAACAGATCCAGCACCGACAGGTTGCCCGCGGTGAGCACGAAGCGGTTCTTGTCCACGCTGCCGGCGAGCTGGTTGGGGCCCGATTCGACTGCCTCCTGCCCGCCGCCCAGGCCCCAGGTCTGGCGCAGGAACAGCCGCGCCCGGTAGAACTTGAGCGTGGGGCCGGACGAGCGCGCCATCTCGCCATTGGTGAAGCCGCCCAGGCCGGTCAGGTTGGACAGCGGCAGGCCCTGCGCCGCCTCCGGGTTGAAGTACAGCTCGCCGCCGTCCCAGGGCCGCCAGCCCAGCATGGCGGTGGCAGTGAAGGAATAGCTCCTTGCCTTGTCGGGACTCAGGCTGTGCTCGCCGGAGTAGGCCGCGGAAAACGCCCGCTTGCCCTGCCAGACATAGGTGGCCTGGAATTTGGCGTTCCAGTCCTCGGTCTCGGGTGACTCGGCGTGGCCGGGGGCCGGCAGCAGTGCGGCGGCCAACGCCGCCAGGCCAAAAAAATGCGCCACATGGCGCGGTGCGAACAAAGCGAAACTGAAACGCATGCGTATTCCCAGGCCACGGCATGATGGCGCGCGGCCGTAACGGTATCACCACGGGATGACACCTATAAGACACGAGGGAAGCTGCCCAACGGGCACCATGAAAAGATCGTCAACACGTGCTCAGGCAGATTCAGGCAACACTAGGCCTGGGGGAAGCGCAGCCTGAAGCAGGCGCCGCCACGCACTGACGGGCCGCTGTGCACGCTGCCGCCCTGGGCCTCGGTGAGGGCGCGCACGATGGACAGGCCCAGGCCCGAGCCCTCGCGCCGGCGCTTGCCCGGCGCCTGGGCAAAGCGCTGGAAGGGCTGGTCGCGCACCTCGGCGGGCAGGCCCGGGCCGGCATCGGCGATGGTCAGCACGATCCAGGTGCGGCCATCGCCCGCAGTCTCCGCCTGCAGCTGCACGCCCAGCCAGCCGCCCTGGGCCGCATGGCGGACGGCATTGCCCACCAGGTTGGAGACGATCTGGCGCATGCGGTCGCGGTCGGCGCGGATGTCGGCCAGCCCCTCCTCCAGCGGCAGTTGCAGATCCAGCGCCATGCGGCTTTCCTGCAGCTGCGGGCGCAGCTGCTCCAGCACCTCGGACACCAGCGCGTTCAAGTCCAGGCGCTGCATGTGCAGCGACAGCTGGCCGGCGTCGGCCATGGACAGCGTGTGCAGATCCGACACCATGCGTGAAAGATGTTCCACCTGGCCCAGCAGGGTTTCGAATTCATGCGTGTCGGCCGCGATCACGCCGTCGCACAGCGCGCGCAGCCGCGCCTGCAGCACCGTCAGGGGGGTGCGCAGCTCATGCGAGATCGAGGCCGCCGTGGCGCGGCGCTCGCTCTCCAGCGCCTGCACCGAGTCGATCATGTGGTTGAAGGCGCGGATCATCTCCATCATCTCGCCGTGCGTCCTGCCCGCCACGGCACGCGCGCCGTAGTCGCCCGCGCCCACGCGCTGCGCCACCTCGACCATCGAGGTCAGCGGCTGCGTGATGCGCCGCGACACCCAGAAGCCCACGCCCATGCCGAACGGCAGGCACAGCGCCAGGCCGATGCCAAGCGACCAGCGCTCGCCGAACAGCAGGTCTTCGTCGCCGTACTGGCTGTAGATCTCGCGCATGCGCGGGTCGTTGACCCGGATGCCGGCGCGCAGCTCGTCGAGTTCTTCGCGCACGGCCTGGGGCAGGTTGTTGTAGAAGTCGCGCTGCTGCAGCAGGTCGAACGCCAGCATGACGCCCACCATCAGCGCAATCGAGCACAACGTGGTGGCCGCGAACCACAGCCCGAAACGCACCCAGATGCGGTTGAGCAGCCGCGTCATGACGCGGGCCACAGCCGGTAGCCGATGCCGCGCACGGTCTCTATCAAGCCGTCCTGCCCGGCCAGCTGCAGCTTGCGGCGCAGCTTGGACATGTGCGAGTCGATCACGCGCTCCAGCGCATCGCTCTCGGGCAGGCATTGCTCGATCAGGTAGCCGCGCGAAAAGCAGCGCCGCGGCTGCGCCGCCAGGCAGCTGAGCAGGCGGAATTCGGTCAGCGTGAGCGCCAGCGGCTGGGCCTGGCCGGCGGCATCGAAGCAGCAGGCGCTGTGCGCCTGGGCGTCGATTTCGATGGCGCCGACGCGGATGGGCGCGCTGGACGGGGCCAGGCGCGCCTGCGTGCGGCGCAGCACGGCGCGCACGCGCGCCACCACCTCGGGCGGGTTGAAGGGCTTGACCACGTAGTCATCCGCGCCCAGGCGCAGCGCCAGCAGCTTGTCCACGTCATCGGCCAGCGCCGTGACCATGATCACCGGCGTCTGGCCGCCGTCGCGGATGGCGCGCAGCACGTCGATGCCGTCCACCTCGGGCAGGTGGATGTCCAGCAGCACCAGGTCCGGGCGCAGCTGCTGCACCAGGCGCAGCGCCTCGCGGCCGTCGGCCGCGGTGCGCGCGCGCAGGCCGTCGCGCTCCAGGTAGGCGCAGAGGATGCTGGCGATGCCGGGCTCGTCTTCGACGACGAGCACGAGAGGTGTGGCGCTGGGCGGGGCTGAGGACATGGGGTGAGACGGGATGCGACCTGCGGACGGCGAAATTATGGACGGTCGCCCCGCCTCCACACTCTCTCCACATTGCCTGCACCGAGACGCGATCTTCGGGCACTCCAATCCCAAGCTGTGTTTTTCCGTCCCGCCGCCTGAGTCCCTCCAGCGCCCCGCGCGCGCAGCCCTTCGTCCAATTTTTCGTGAAGTTCGCCCTCCCTGCCCCGTCCCCATTGCGGCCCCTGGCATGCCTGTGCGCGGCCTTGTGCTTGGCTGGCTGCGTCAGCCCCGTGGCGGTCAGGCTGGACGATGCCGTCCCCGCGCACTGGACGCAGTCCGCGCCGCAGGCCGCCCCCGGCGCCGCACCGGTGGACATGCGCGCCTGGTGGAAGCCCTGGGGCGATGCGCGCCTGGACGCGCTGGTGGACGAGGCGCTGGCGCACAACCTGAACCTGGCCCAGGCCGAGACCCGGTTGCGCCAGCAGCGCCTGCTGGCGGGCACGGCCGGCGCGGCCTATCGCCCCGCGTTCAGCGCCGGCACGCGCACGCTGCAGGACGTCGCGGCCGTCGATTCGTACTTTCACGCCAGCATCGACATGGTCTGGGATCTGGGCCTGTTCGGTGCCGCCGAGGCCACCGAACGCGCCGCCGGTGCCCAGCTGCTGGATGCGGCCGCGCGCCTGCAGGCCGCGCGCGTGGCCCTGGTGGCCGACGTGGTGCACCGCTACCTGGACTTGCGCCTGGCCCAGCGCCAGAGCGCGCTGCTGGCCGAGCTGGCGCGCCTGGACGCGCGCGCCCTGCATCTGGCACGGGTGCGGCTGGATCAGCACCTGGGCACGCAAGAGGAGCTGCAGCAGTGGCAGGCCCATGCGCATGAGCGCGCCGCCACCGCCGCGCAGCTGCGCGAGGCTCAGGCGCGCGCCGCCCATGGCCTGGCGCTGCTGCTGGGCCGCAGCCAGCCCGATCCCGCCTGGCTGCAGGCCGATGCCGATGCCGCCCTGCCCGCGCCCGGCGCCCTGGCGCTGGCCGAGCTGCCCGCCGACCTGCTGCGCACGCGAGCCGACATCCGCCAGGCCGAGGCCCAGGTGGAGCAGGCCGCGGCCGACCTGGGCCTGGCGCGTTCGGCGCTGTACCCGCGTTTTCAGCTCGTGGGCTCGCTGCTGTATTCGTACAACCTGACGCAGAACCGGCGCACCACCTCGGACAGCCTGCCGCTCATCGGCCCCATGATCGACATCCCACTGTTCGACTGGGGCCGCCGGCGTGCCCAGGCCGACGCGAGTGAACAGGCGCTTCAGGGCGCCATCCTGGCCTACCGCCAGAGCGTGCTCGAGGGCGTGGCCGAGGTCGAGGGCGCGCTGGCCGCGCTGTCGGCCCAGGGCGCGCGCGAACAGGCCCTGGGCGCGGCACACGAACAAACGCGGGGCCAGGGCCAGCTGCTGCAACAGCGCCAGCGCCTGGGCCTGGCCAGCGAGTGGTCGGCCCTGGCCGGCCAGCGTGCGCTGCTGCAGACCGAGGGCCAGATCGCCACCGCGCGCGCAGCACGGGCGCTGGCCTATGTGGCGCTGTACAAGGCCCTGGGCGGCGCACCGCTGCCGCCGGGCGACGCGCCTGCCGCACGGGCTGGGGGTGCCTCATGATCGCCCTGGCACGCAAGACCCTGGTCTACGAATGGCGCCGCTTCGTGCCCAGCGTGTTCGCCGTGGGCTTCTCGGGCGTGCTGCTGGCCATGCAGGCGGCGCTGGTGCTGGGCATCTTCGGCTCGGCGGCGCTGTATGTCACGGCCTCGGGCGCCGACCTGTGGCTGGGCTTTGCGGGCACGCAAAGCGTGAACTTCGGCCGCACCATAGGCGCGGACGTGGAGATGCGCCTGCGCATGGACTCGGACATCGTGGCCGTGGAGCCCTACCAGTGGGTCGATGGCGACTGGCGCAGCGCCGGCACGGGCGCGGGCACGGGCACGGGCGGTGGCGTGTCCATCTACCTGTCGGGTATCGCCACGGCCCCGGGCGCGCTGATGTTTTCACGCACCCTGAGCGGCTGGCAGCGCGCGCGCCTGCGCGAGAGCGGCGCCGTCATCGTCGACCGGGCGGATCTTTCCACGCTGGGCGCGCACGAAGGCGGCCAGGCCTGGATCAATGGCCACCGTGTGCGCGTCGTTGCCGTGGTGGACGGCCTGCGCGGCCTGGGCGGGGCCAATGTGCTGGCGTCGCTGGAGACGGCGCGCGAAATCGCGGGCGTCGATGCGCGCGGCGGCGCCACCTATTTCGTGGCTGCAGTGCGTGCCGGCGCAGACCCGGCCGTGGTGCGCCAGCGCCTGCAGGATGAGGGCCGCGGGGGCTTCGGCGCCTACGAGGCCTGGACGGCGCAGGAGTTCGCGCGCCGCTCGCAGCGCTACTGGATGCTGGACACCGGCGCCGGCGCCGGCGTGCTGTTCATGGCCCTCGTGGTGTGCATCGTCGGCGCCGTGGTCACCAGCCAATCGCTGCGCACCGTGGTGGTCGGTTCGGCGCGCGAATACGCCACGCTCAACGCCCTGGGCGTGAGCCGCGCGGCCCTCGGCCGCGTGGTGGTCGAGCAATCGTTCTGGATCGGCCTGCTCGGTTTCACCCTGGCGGCCCTGGCCAGCGCCGCACTGCTGGGCCTGGCGGCCGCCTACCGCGTGCCGGTGGCCATCAACGGCCTGGCCGTGGCGGCCTGCGCCGTGCTGGTGGCAGCGCTGTCGCTGATGTCGGGCCTGGGCGCGGTGCGCAGCGTGCTGCGCACCGATCCGGCGACGCTGCTGCGGTGAAGACCATGAACGCGCGCGCCTTCGACATGCCCAGTGGCCAGCCCAGCCTGCAGGCCGTGCGCCTCTCCAAGTCCTTCCTGTCGGGCCATGTGCGCGTGCAGGTGCTGCAGGGGCTGTCGATCGCGCTCTACCCGGGCGAGCTGAGCCTGATCTCCGGCCCCTCGGGCTGCGGCAAGAGCACCCTGCTGTCGCTGCTGTCGGGCCTGCAGCACCCGGACGAGGGCCAGGCCATGGCGCTGGGCGAGGATTTGGCGGCCATGGGCACGCGCGCGCTGGAGCATTTCCGGCTGCGCCACACCGGCTTCGTGTTCCAGGGCTTCAACCTGTTTCCCGCGCTCACGGCGCTGGAGCAGGTGCAGCTGCCGCTGGGCTACATGGGGTTCAAGGCGGCCGAGACCCTGCGCCGCGCGCGCCAGGCGCTGGACGAGGTCGGCATGAGCCACCGCAGCGAGATGCGGCCGGCCGAGCTCTCGGGCGGCGAGCGCCAGCGCGTGGCCATCGCCCGCGCCATGGCCAAGGAGCCGCAGCTCTTGTTCGCCGACGAGCCCACCAGCGCGCTGGACGCCGAAAGCGGCCAGCGCGTGATCGACATCCTGCACCGCGCGGCGCGCGCCCATGGCACGACGGTGCTGTGCGTCAGCCACGACCCGCGCCTGGTGCGCCATGCCGACCGCGTGCTGGGCATGGAGGACGGCGCCATCCGCAACGACTGGCGCCCCAACACGGTAAGCACCCCATGAATCACACCCGTCCTTTAACCATTGCCCTGTTGCTGCTGGCTGCGGCCCTGTCCGCCTGCTCGCCGCAGCGCGACATGCACCCGGCGGCGCGGGCCCAGGCCGCGCCACCGCAAGGCGCCCCAGCGGCCGTGGCGCGCGGCAAGATCGAAGTTGAGGGCGGCCTGCTGGATCTGGCCCCGGCCAGCGCCGGCGTGGTGCGCCAGCTGGCCGTCAAGGAAGGGCAGCAGGTGCAGAAGGGCCAGCTGCTGCTGCGCCTGGCCGATGACGAGCAGCGCGCCGAACTCGGCGTGGCGCAGTCCGAACTGCAGCTGGCCCAGGCCCGTGCCAGGGCCCGCGTGGCACGCCTGCCCGCGCTGCGCCAGACGCTAGAGCGTTGGCAGGCAGCGGTGCGCGAGGGTGCTGCCGAGGCCCAGGGCCTGGACGAGGCCACGCAGGCGCTGCAGGCGGCCCAGTCCGACGCCCAGGTGGCCGAGGCCGAGGTGGCCGTGGCGCGCAAGAAGCTCGAGCAGCTGCAGACCCAGCTCAAGCGCCTGGAGCTGCACGCCCCCGAGGCCGGCGTGGCCGTGCGCGTGGCGGCGCAGCCAGGCGCGCCCGTGGCCAGCGGCGCGCCGGCCGTGGTGCTGCTGCCGGCACGCCCGCTGCTGGTGCGCGCCGAGCTGAACGAAAGCTTTGTGCCGGCCGTGCGCGTGGGCATGCGTGCCAATGTGGTGGCTGACGGCGATGGCGGCGGCGCACAAGCCGCCTTTCCCGAGGCCAGGGTGCTGCGCATCAGCCCGGTGTACAGCAGCGCCCGGCTGCAGGACGACCCGCTGCGCGGCCCGGTGCGCGTGGTGGACTGCCTGCTGGCCTTCGACCAGCCGCCCCAGGCTGCGCGCGTGGGGCAGAACGTGAGGGTGACTTTCCATGAATAAACGTATTTCCGTGCACGAGGCCCTGGCCGGCTGGAGCATTCAAAGCGACTTCGACGGCACCATCAGCCTGGAGGATGTGACCGACACGCTGCTCACGCGCTTCGGCCGGCCCGGCTGGCAGGAGCTGGAAGACGCCTGGGAGCGCGGCGAGATCGGCTCGCGCGAATGCATGAAGGGCCAGGTGGCGCTCTTGGACATGAGCGAGGCCGAACTGCAGGCGCACCTGGACGGCATCGCCATCGACCCCGGCTTTGCCGGCTTCGTGCGCACGGCGCGCGCCTACGGCATCGCGGTGCAGGTGGTCAGCGACGGGCTGGACTACGTCATCCGCCATATCCTGGGCCGCCATGGCCTTGCGCATCTGCCGGTGTTTGCCAACCGCCTGGTGCGCACCGGCGAGCGCAGCTGGCGCATGGACTCGCCCTGGGCCAGCGCGCAGTGCGGGCGTGCCAGCGGCAACTGCAAATGCCAGCGCCTGGCGCATGAGCAAAGCAGCACCGGCGCGCGTGTGCTCTACGTGGGCGACAGCAGCTCGGACTTCTGCGTCTCGGGCGAGGCCGACTTCGTGCTCGCCAAGTACCGGCTCATCGAGCATTGCGAGCGCCACGGCATCGCGCACCAGCCGTTCACCGACTTTGCCCATGCCACGCGCCTGCTCGACGGCGTGCTGCTGAGCCTGGAGACCGTGGCATGAATGCATCGTGCCCCGGCGTCGAGGCTCTGGACAACCTGTGCCTGACGCCCCATGAATTCGTCATGCCCGGCCATGGCCGGCATGCGCGCACTGGCGTGCTGCTGGTGCATGGCCTGACCGGCACGCCGGCCGAGATGCGCGTGCTGGGCAAGGGCCTGAACCGCCACGGCTTTACCGTCTACGCCGTGCAGCTGGCCGGTCACTGCGCCGGCATGCAGGATCTGGTTCATACCCGCTGGGGCGACTGGCTGGCCAGCGTGGAATCGGGCCTGCAGCGCTTGCGCGGCCATGTGGACAAGGTGGTCGTGGGCGGGCTGTCCATGGGCGCCCTGCTGTCGCTGGCAGTGGCCGAAAAACATCCGGATCAGGTGGACGGCGTGTGCGCCCTGTCCACCACCTTCCGCTACGACGGCTGGAGCATTCCCTTCTACACCCGGCTGGCCTTCCTGCTGCCGCTGTTCCGGCTGCTCGGCATCGGGCGCCACAGCGTGTTCATGGAGGCGCCGCCCTACGGCATCAAGGACGAGGCGCTGCGCGCGCGCATCGTGGAGCAGATGCACGCGGGCGACAGCGCCGCTGCCGGCCTGCCCGGCAACCCCTGGTGGTCCATCATCGAGCTGCGTCGCCTGGCTGCGCATACGCTCAAGGGCCTGCCCAGGCTGCGCGCGCCCTGCCTGGTGGTGCACGCCAGGGAGGACGACATCTCCCATGTCGGCAACGCCCACGACATCGTGCGCGGCGCACGCCATGCCCAGGTGGAGCTGGTGCTGCTGGACAATTGTTACCACATGATCACCATCGACCGCGAGCGGCGCAGCGTCATCGCCCACATGAACGACTTCGCCGTGCGCGTCGGGGCCAGCCTGCCCAGGCCCAAGGGCGCCCATGGGTAGTGAGCTGACGCCGCTGGTCGCTACGCTGTGGGTGCTCAACGTGCTGGTGGACAGCGGCGGCCAGCTGGCCTTCAAGGCCGCCGCCAGCGAGCCCGGGCTGCTGGACGGCCTGGCGCGCTGGCGCTTCATGCTGGCGCGGCCCTGGATCTGGGCCGGCGTGGCCTGCTATGTGGCCGAATTCCTGCTGTGGCTGGCCTTTCTGTCGCTGGTGCCGCTGTCCGACGGTGTGCTGCTGGGCTCGATCAACATCGTCGCCATCATGGTGCTGGGACGCATCCTGTTTCGCGAAAGATTGGCACCGATGCGCGTGGCGGGTATCGTGCTGGTTTCCATTGGCGTGGCAGTGGTCGGCCTGCACTGAACCTAGATTCGGCAGTTGACCGCTTGCAACCTTCTGAAAAGTCGCATGGATGTTGGCGTTCCCTGCTTCGCTGCCGCTCACCTGTTGGGTGAGAGCGCTACGCGCTCGCCAGCACCGCGCTCGCCGCACCATGCGGCGTTGCTCCTCCTTGCGGGCAGTAGCCCGCAGCGTCGTCACGCCTTGCCTGGCACGCCGATCACG
>JAFEER010000281.1 GCA_018240985.1 Pseudomonadota bacterium | reverse complement strand
AAGCGTCAGGCCCGTGAGCTGCAGCACCTTGCGCACCGCCGGTGCCGGGCCAAAGCCCATGATGCGCGGCGCCACGCCGGCCGTGGCCATGCCGACCACGCGGGCGCGCGGCGTCAGGCCATATTGCTTGGCGGCCTCCTCATTGGCCAGCAGCAGGGCGCAGGCGCCGTCGTTCACGCCGCTGGCGTTGCCGGCCGTCACCGTGCCGTCCGGCCGCACCACGCCCTTGAGCTTGGCCAGCGCCTCCAGCGTGGTGGCGCGCGGGTGTTCGTCCTGGCTCACGACGATGGGGTCGCCCTTCTTCTGCGGGATATGCACGGGCACGATCTCTTGCGCCAGGTAGCCCGCGGCAATCGCCGCTGCGGCCCTCTGCTGGCTGGCCAGGGCCATGCGGTCCTGGGCTTCGCGCTCGATCTGGAAGTCATCGGCCACGTTCTCGGCCGTCTCGGGCATGGAATCCACGCCGTAATGCTGCTTCATCAGCTTGTTGACGAAGCGCCAGCCGATGGTGGTGTCGTACACGGCGTTGCTGCGGCTGAAGGCGCTTTCCGCCTTGGGCATGACGAAGGGCGCGCGGCTCATGCTTTCCACGCCGCCGGCGATCATCAGGCGCGCCTCGCCCGCCTTGATGGCGCGCGCCGCCGTGCCCACCGCGTCCAGGCCCGAGCCGCACAGGCGGTTGATGGTGCCGCCGGGCACTGCTATCGGCAGGCCCGCCAGCAGGGCCGACATGCGCGCCACGTTGCGGTTGTCCTCGCCGGCCTGGTTGGCGCAGCCGTAGAGCACGTCGTTCACAGCTTTCCAGTCCACATCCGGGTTGCGCTCCATCAGGGCCTTGATGGGCACGGCCCCCAGGTCGTCGGTGCGCACGCCGGCAAGGGCGCCGCCGTAGCGGCCAAAGGGGGTGCGGATGGCGTCGCAGATAAAGGCTTGAGTCATGGCGTCTCCAATCAAGTGAATTAAAAAGTGAGCTGCCGGCGCTTTCCCATCAAGCGCTACAGCCCGTTTTGATGCTTATTGCCGAATCGGCAGGCCAATGATGCTTTCCAGCTCGGCGTGCGTCAGGCCCGGCACGGTATCGACCAGCGCCAAGCCCTCGGACGTGCATTCCAGCGTGCACAAATCAGTGTAGATGCGCTTGACGCAGGCCAGGCCGGTGAGCGGGTAGCTGCATTCCTTGACCACCTTGCACTCGCCGGTCTTGCTCAGCAAATCCATCATCACCCAGGTGGACTTGGCGCCCACGGCCAGATCCATGGCACCGCCCACGGCGGGGATGGCGCCGGGCTCGCCCGTGCTCCAGTTGGCCAGGTCGCCCGTGCTGGACACCTGGAAGGCGCCCAGCACGCAGATGTCCAGGTGCCCGCCGCGCATCATGGCGAAGCTGTCGGCATGGTGGAAGAAGCTGCCGCCAGGCAGCAGCGTCACGGGTTGCTTGCCGGCGTTGGTCAGGTCGTAGTCCTCCTGGCCCTTGGCGGGCGCCGGGCCCATGCCCAGGATGCCGTTCTCGGAATGCAGCACCACCTCGCGCCCGGCCGGCAGGTGGTTGGCCACCAGGGTCGGCTGGCCAATGCCCAGGTTCACGTAGGCGCCGTCGAAAATGTCCTGCGCCACGCGTGCGGCCAGTTCGGTCTTGCTTCGTTTTTGATAGTTGCTCACGCTTGTATCTCCTGCACTTGAGGCGTTTTATTCCCTGATGCCACCGGCCTTGGTGGCGACGCGCGCCACCTTGACCACTTTGCTGACAAAGATGCCGGGCGTGACCACGGCCTCGGGATCCAGCTCGCCCAGCTCCGCCAGCTCATGCACGGTGGCCACGGTGTACTTGGCGGCCATGGCGCACACGGGGCCGAAGTTGCGCGCCGACATGCGGTAGGTCAGGTTGCCCCAGCGGTCGCCCCTCTCCGCCTTGATCAGGGCCACGTCGCCGTAGATGGGGTATTCCAGCACGTACTGCTTGCCGTTGATCTCGCGCGTCTCCTTGCCCTTGGCCAGCTCGGTGCCATAGGCCGTGGGGCAGAAGAAGGCGCCCACGCCGGCGCCGGCGGCGCGCATGCGCTCGGCCAGGTTGCCCTGGGGCACTAGCTCCAGCTCGATCTTGCCACTGCGGTACAGCCCGTCGAACACCCAGCTGTCGGCCTGGCGCGGAAAGCTGCAGATGATCTTGCGCACCTGGCCGCTTTTCAAGAGCGCCGCCAGGCCCTCGTCGCCATTGCCGGCGTTGTTGTTGACCACGGTGAGCTCGCGCGCGCCGTGGGCGATCAAGCCGTCGATCAGCTCGATCGGGTTGCCCGAGGTGCCAAAGCCGCCAATCAGCACCGTGTCTCCGTCCTTGACGCCCGCAAGCGCCTGGGCGACCGAATCCGCAATTTTGTTGATCATTTCCTGCCTGGTGGTGAGTGAAGTGAAAGCGGCTGCTCCAGTCCGCCTTGCATTCGTCAAATGTTCGAATATCGAACATTTGTTCGTATAATGAACGCGGACGCAATTGTAATGAATAACGCCGCATCTTCCAACCCCAATTCCCACAAGCCGGGCGACAACTACGTGCAGTCGTTTGCCCGCGGGCTGGAGGTCATCCGCTCCTTCAGCGCCAGCGCGCCGCAGCAGACGCTGAGCGAGGTCGCCGCAAGCACGGGCCTGACGCGCGCCGGCGCCCGGCGCATCCTGCTCACGCTGCAAACCCTGGGCTATATGGAGAGCGACGGGCGGCTGTTCCGCCTCACGCCGCGCATCCTCGATCTGGGCTTTGCCTATCTGAGCTCCATGCCGATCTGGGACTTGGCCGAGCCCCTGATGGAGGCGCTGACCGACCGCGTGCACGAATCCTGCTCGGCCGCCGTGCTCGACGGGCTGGACATCGTCTACGTGCTGCGCGTGCACACGCACAAGATCATGAGCAACAACCTGGCCGTGGGCTCGCGCCTGCCGGCGTTCTGGACATCGATGGGCCGCGTGCTGCTGGCCGCCCTGCCCGAGGATGAGCTGAGCGCGCTGCTGGCAAAGCTGCCGCGCCAGCCGTTCACGCGCCACACGGTGCTCGATGACGCGACGCTGCTGGCGCGCATAGGCGAGGCACGCGCGCAGGGCTGGTGCCTGGTGGATCAGGAGCTGGAAGAGGGCCTGATCTCGGTCGCCGCGCCACTCAAAAACCGCGCCGGAAAGGTGGTGGCGGCACTCAACATCAGCGGCCAGTCCAACCGCACCAGCACCGAGCTGCTGCACCAGCAGCTGCTGCCCGAGCTGCTGCAGACTGCGCAAACCATCTCGCGCACGCTGGGCACGCGCAGGTAGCGTGCTACCCTGCCCCCATGTTCAACCCCACCCAAGCCGACGTAAGGCGCTTTTTCTGCGCCGCCCACGCCAAGCAGCAGGCCGGCCAGCCCATGGAGGCCATCGAGACCCTGGCCGGCCTGTGGACTGCCGAGCACCCCGAATACCACGCCGATCTGGCCGACGCCGGCGCCGCCGTGGCACGCAACTACGACGAGGTGCCGACGCGCACGAACCCGTTTTTGCACCTGTCCATGCACCTGTCGATCAGCGAGCAGTGCAGCATCGACCAGCCGCGCGGCATACGCCAGGCGGTGGAGCTGCTGAGCCGCCGCCTGGGCTCGCTGCACGATGCGCACCACGCCGCCATGGAATGCCTGGGGCAGATGCTGTCGGACGCGCAGCGCGCCGGCCGCGCGCCCGATGGCGATGCCTATGTCGCCTGCGTGCAGCGCCGCGCCACGCACGACTAACCGGGAACAAGGCCTGTTCCGACTATTTTTGCCCTTGCCCTTGCGAGGTGAAGTCCAGGATCGCCTGGATGACCGGAGCGCTGTCGCCGCACCACCAGAAGTGGTCGGTGCCCTCCAGCGGATGCCAGACCGCGCCGGGAATATGCCTTGCGAGGTGTTCGCCCGCCTCGAAACGCACCGCCCGATCGCCGCGCCTGTGCATCACCAGTGTGGGTACGCCGATGCGGCCCAGGTCGGCGCGCAGGTCGGCGTCGCGCAGGCCGCCAAGAATGACTTCGAGCCCGCCGGGAGACACCGCGTGGCGCACGATGCGCGCCCACCAGGCGCGCAGCGCGGGATCGTCCTTGCCGCTCGGAGCAAAGGTTTCCAGGCCCACCGGGCCGCCCCATCCGGCAAGCAGCCGCCGCAGCCAGACGTTGTAGGCGGACGCGGGCAGCGCCCACGGGTAGTCGGGCGCCGCCGCGCCCCGTGCGAGCGCGCCGAACAGGCATAGGCCCAGGACACGCCCCGGCTGGTCGATGGCCAGGCGCATCGCCCCCAGCCCGCCCTCGGACGAACCGAACAGCCATGCACGCCGCACGCCCGCATCGTCGAGGATCGCTGCGATGTCGGCAGCCATGGCCGCGGGCGTGCTGGTCGCGTGCAGGCGCTCGGACAGGCCGACGCCGCGCCGGTCGAACAAGATCACCTGGAAACGACGGGCCAGGGCCTCGACAAAGGCGCGAAAAGGCGCGTGCTCCAGCGCGATCTCGATGTGGCAGACGAACCCAGGGGAGATCACCAAGGTCTGCTCGCCCGCCCCCAGCGCCGTGTAGGCGACCGCGCCCTGGCCGCCTTCGGCAAAGCGCACATTCGGGCGCTCCTGCGCGAGGGTCGGCGGCCGCCGCAGGCCCTCCACCATGCGCAGGTATGCCTGCTCGGTGCGCGGGCCTGGCTTGATGCCGAACTCCGCCCGCAATGCCTCGGCACAGCGCGTGAAGGCCGCCTCGACACCGGCGGCGTGGCGCTGCAGCGCATGCAGCTGCATCAGCAGAACGTAGCTGGGCTCACGGTACTCGTCCAGGGCGATCAGCGCCTCGGCGAGATCCAGCGCGGGCGCAAACTCGCAGCGTCGGCCCAGCGCGTCGATCACGCGTTCGAGCAGCCGCGCCAGCAGGTGCTGGTGCTCGATCGAGATGCCGTGCAGCCAGTCATCAAAGATCTGCGATCCGCAGGCCATGCCCGGCATCAGCGGGCTGCGCGCGCACGCCAGCCATGCGAGCGCCTGCGTCAGGGTGTCCTCGTCGAAGGTCGCCGCCGCGACGGCCTGGCGGGCAAAGTGCGTGAACAGCAGCGCATCCACCTCGACGGCCCGCGCTATGAGGGCCAGCCTGTCGTTGCCGGACACGAACACCCGGTCGCCCGCCGCATTCTCGATGGTGTAGGCCAGACGGCGAAGGCGCGCGCGCCCCCGCGGCTCGTCAGCGTCCGGCCAGAGCATGGCGGCCAGATGCGCCCGTGGCACAGGCCCCGGGTTGAAGGCGAGGTAGGCCAACAGGGCCACTGCGCGCCGCAGCGGCAGCGGCGTTTCACGTCCACGCACCCTGGCCGTGGGGGCGCCGAAAAGCTGCAGCCGCACTGCCGGTGGGATGGGGGACGAGGACATCGGGCTTTTCAACCGCCCGCTGCGAAGGGACGCGCAGGGGACGGACGCCTTCTATCGTAGTCCACACGCTGTTCGCGTTCCGGCCCCGGCTCTGCACCGGGGCGCCCATCGGTTCCTTTCAGGAGATGTAGCCATGCGTGCACTGCTTTCCTTTCTCTACGGCGTGGCCGCCTATGCGGCTGGCCTCGTCGTGCTGCTCTATTTCATAGGGTTCAGCGGCAACCTGCTGGTACCCAAGTCGGTAGACACCGGCGCGGGTGCGGGCTGGGCCGCGGCGGTGGGCGTGGACTTGCTGCTGTTGGCCTTGTTCGGGGTGCAGCACAGCGTAATGGCCCGCCGCGGCTTCAAGCGCTGGTGGACGCGCATCGTCCCCGCGGCCATCGAGCGCAGCACCTACGTCGTGGCAACATGCGCCGTGCTGGCGCTGCTGTTTTGGTTCTGGGTGCCGATCCAGGCACCGGTCTTGTGGCAGATCGACGGCCGCGCCGGCTCGGCACTGGCCTGGGGCCTGTTCGGGCTGGGCTGGCTGCTGGTACTTGTGAGCACCTTCCTGATCAACCACTTCGAGCTCTTTGGCCTGCAGCAGGTCTTTGCACGGCTGACGCACCGCGCCCTGCCCGAGGCCCAATTCAAGACACCGCTGCTGTACCGCTACGTGCGCCACCCGCTGTACCTGGGACTGCTGCTGAGCCTGTGGTCTGTCCCACGCATGACGGCGGGACGCCTGCTGTTCGCCCTGGGGCTCAGTGTCTACATCCTGATCGGCATTGCGTTCGAGGAACGCGACCTGCTCGCGCAGTTCGGCGAACGCTACCGCCGCTACCGCGCCCAGGTCGGCATGCTGCTGCCGCGGCGCAGCCGTCCGTGAGAACGGCCCCACCGGCCACCGCTCAAATGCATCGACAAAAAGGCCCTCGCTCGGAGGGCCTTTCGCAATGCCGCGGCGAGGATCCGAGATCAGCGGAACCGCGCTTCCGGCACGAACTGCAGGTTGGTGTCCAGCGAACTCACGTAGCCCGCCAGCGCCTTCAGCTCGGCATCGGTGAACTGTTTGGCAATGCCGGCCATGATGGCATTGGATCGGCCAAAGTAGGCGCCCGAGCCGCTCTTGTACTGCTTGAGGGCCGCGTACAGATAGTCTGCGTACTGGCCGGCGATTTTCGGGTACGAGGGGTCTATGGGCTTGGCGAAGTTCTCGCCATGGCAGGACACGCAGGCGCCCTTTTGCAACAGCTGCGCCACCGGGTCGCTGGGCTTGCGTGCCGGCTCTGGCTGCAGTTCCACCGACTTGCCATGCCCGGAATAGTAGGCCGCCACGTCTGCCATGTCCTGCTCGGTCAGGGTGTCGGCAATGCCGCGCATGGAGGGGAACCGGCGCTCGCCCTTTTTGTAGGCATCCAGCGCCGAGGCGATGTATTTGGCATCCTGCCCGCCGATCTTGGGCACCTTGTACACCTCCGGAAAATTCGCCTGGTATCCCGGGATGCCGTGACAGCCCACGCACATGGCAATCTTGCCGGCGCCCGCCTTGGCGTCGCCCTTGAGCTCCTCGGCGTGGAGCAGGCCGGCCGCACAAGCGACAGACAGGCCGAATACGGTGGTCAGTAGTTTTTTCATTTTGCGCGCACAATCAAAAGATCGGTTGTCTCCGTGAACTACGGTTCGCAAAAGATTATAGGCAGCGGTTGTCAAGCCTTTTCATCAACGATTTCCCTATTTACCGGCCCATGAAATTCCAAGGTTCCCAAAATTACGTTGCCACGCAAGACCTGATGCTGGCCGTCAACGCCGCCATCAAGCTGCAGCGCCCGCTGCTCGTCAAGGGCGAACCCGGCACGGGCAAGACCATGCTGGCCGAGGAGGTGGCGCAGGCGCTGAACCTGCCGCTCCTGCAGTGGCACATCAAGAGCACCACCAAGGCGCAGCAGGGCCTGTACGAATACGACGCGGTGAGCCGCCTGCGCGACAGCCAGCTGGGCGATGAGCGCGTCAAGGACATCCACAACTACATCGTCCGCGGCGTGCTGTGGCAGGCCTTCACGGCCGACGAGCCGGTGGCGCTGCTGATCGACGAGATCGACAAGGCCGACATCGAGTTTCCCAACGACCTGCTGCGCGAACTCGACCGCATGGAGTTCTACTGCTACGAAACGCACGAGATGGTGCGTGCCAGGCACCGCCCGCTGGTGTTCATCACCTCCAACAACGAGAAGGAGCTGCCCGACGCCTTCCTGCGCCGCTGCTTCTTCCACTACATCAAGTTCCCCGAGGCCGAGACGATGAAGAAGATCGTCGATGTGCACTTCCCCACGCTCAAAAGCGAGCTGCTCACCGTGGCGATGAAGACCTTCTACGACGTGCGTGGCCTGCCCGGGCTGAAGAAAAAGCCATCGACCAGCGAGCTCATCGACTGGCTCAAGCTGCTGGTGGCCGAGGAGATCCCGCTCGAAGCCCTGCAGAGCGCCGACAACAAGGTCGCCATCCCGCCGCTGGTGGGCGCGCTGCTGAAGAACGAGCAGGATGTGAGCCTGTTCGAAAAACTCGTGTTCATGAACCAGCGCAACCGCTGACCGGCAGGCAGTCATGGCCTTCGTCGAACCCGTCACCCTGCGCGCCAATGGCCTGCTCCTGGAACCGCTGGGCCTGGAGCATGAGGCGGGCCTGGCCGCCGCCGCTACCGATGGCGAGCTGTGGAAGCTGCGCATCACCTCGGTGCCCGAGCCGGAACACACGCGCGCCTACATCGAGTCCGCGCTGCAGGCCCGCGCCGAAGGCAACCGTTTTGCCTTTGCCGTGATTGACGAGGCCACGGGCCGCGTGCTGGGCAGCACCAGCTACCATGACATATTGAGCGCCGTGCGCCGCGTGGAGATTGGCTACACCTGGTACGCCAAGAGCGTGCAACGCAGCCATGTGAACACCACCGCCAAGCTGCTCATGATGGGCCACGCCTTCGACCAACTGCAATGCCATGTGGTGGGCTGGCGCACCGACAACTTCAACTTTGCATCGCAACGCGCCATCGAGCGCCTGGGCGCCAGGAAGGACGGCGTGATCCGCGGCCACGCCCTGCGCCGCGACGGCACCATTCGCGACACCGTGATGTACAGCATGCGCAGCGGCGAGTGGCCCGAGGCACGCGCGCAATTGCTCTATCTTTTAGAGCGGCATGCGCGTGCTGAATAAGCGCTAGAGAGACTTTTCATGCTGATCGACTTCTTCTACTCCATGCGCGCGGCCAAGCTGCCGGTGTCCGTCAAGGAATTCATGGGCCTGCTCGAAGCCTTGCAGGCCGGCGTGGTCGGGCCCAACTCCGACGATGCCTGGAGCCTGGACGACTTCTACTACCTGGCACGCACGGCCCTCGTCAAGGACGAGAAGCATTTCGACAAGTTCGACCGCGCCTTTGCCGCCTACTTCCGTGGCGTGGAGATGCTCACGGATTTCACCAAGGAGATCCCCGCCGACTGGCTGCGCAAGATGCTCGAGCGCGAGCTCACGCCCGAGCAGAAGGCGGCCATCGAGAAGATGGGCTGGGACGAACTCATGGAGACGCTCAAGAAACGCCTGGAAGAGCAAAAGGGCCGGCACGAAGGCGGCAACAAGTGGATAGGCACGGGCGGCACCAGCCCCTTCGGCCACGGCGGCTACAACCCGCAGGGCATCCGCATCGGCGGCCCCGGCAAGAACAAGAGCGCCGTCAAGGTGTGGGAGCAGCGCGCCTACCGCGACTACGACGATCAGCAGGAGCTGGGCACGCGCAACATCAAGGTGGCGCTGCGCCGGCTGCGCAAATTTGCGCGCGAAGGCCATGAGCTGGAGCTGGACCTGCCCGACACCATTCGCGCCACGGCCGCCAACGCCGGCTACCTGGACATCAAGATGGTGCCCGAGCGCCACAACAACGTGAAGGTGCTGCTGCTGATGGACGTGGGCGGCACCATGGACGAGCATATCCAGCGCGTCGAAGAGCTGTTCAGCGCCGTGAAGAGCGAATTCAAGCACCTGGAGTTCTACTACTTCCACAACTGCGTCTACGACTTCATGTGGAAGAACAACCGGCGCCGCTTTGCCGAGAAGTTCCCGACCTGGGACATCATCCGCAAGTACAACAAGGACTACAAGCTGATCTTCGTGGGCGATGCGACCATGAGCCCCTACGAGATCCTGCAGCCCGGCGGCAGCGTGGAATACAACAACGAGGAGCCGGGCGCCGAATGGCTGCAGCGGCTCACGCACGCCTTCCCCAAGTTTGCCTGGATCAACCCCGAGCCCCAGGGCGTGTGGCAGTACCGCCAGAGCATCAGCATCATCGGGCAGCTGATGGGGCACAGGATGTACCCGCTGTCGCTCAAGGGCCTGGAAGAGACGATGCGGCTTTTGTCAAAATAGCCCGCATGCTCCACTTGCCTACAACGCCGGCCCGGTGGCCGGCGTTGCTGTTTTGCTGCCTGCTCACGCTGCTGCTGCCCGGCTGCAGCCTGCTGCCGGGCCGGCCCGATGCCGCAGCCACGCCCGATGCCGGGCGCGAGGCCTTCGCGCTCGTCATCGAGGCCGATGACGATGCCGTGCGTGACTATCTTGAGCAGCACCTGGAGCTGCAGCGCTTTCGCCAGCTGCCCGACCTGCAGGCAAGCGAGCTCACGCGACTGCTGCAGACGGCCGACGCCAACGCGCGCGAGCTGCTCGCCACGCTGGGCTACTTCAGCCCCGACATCCGGCTGGAGCTGCAAGACCGCCCCGCGCAAACGCCGGATGCACCGGCACACACGGTGCGGCTCAAGGTCAAGGTCGGCCCGCGCACGCGTATCGACGCCATTGACATCAGCGTCACCGGCAACGGCGCCGACCTGGCGCGCCGCCAGGCCCAGCTGCAGCGCAACTGGGGCCTGCCCGTGGGCGAGCCCTTCACCCAGCAGGCCTGGGACGACGCCAAGGCCCAGGGCCTGCGCAGCCTGCAGGCGCGCCGCTATCCCACGGCACGCCTGGCCGAGAGCCGCGCCGACATCGACGCCGACCAGGCCCGGGCGCAGCTGCAGGTGCACTACGACAGCGGCCCGCTCTACCGCTTCGGCGCGCTGCAGATCCGCGGCGGCGAGCGTTACGACAGCACGGCCATTGCCCGCATCGCCCTGCTGCCCACGGGCGCCGACTACAACGAAACCAAACTGCTCGACGCGCAGCAACGCCTGGCCGCCAGCGGTTATTACGACGCGGTATTCCTGACCCTGGACACGCAAGGCACCGACCCCGAGGCCGCCCCCGTCATCGCCCAGGTGCGCGACGCGCCGCTGCAAAAGCTGGTGTTCGGCATCGGCGTCTCCACCGACAGCGGGCCGCGCCTGTCCATGGATCACATCCACAACCGCCTGCCGGGTTTGGGCTGGCGCGCCGTCAGCAAGGTCAGCCTGGATCGCAAGCTCAGCCTGGTCAGCACCGACTGGACTGCCCTGCCCTCGGCCAACGGCTGGCGCTCGTTCACCGGCGCGCAGCTGCAGCGCGAGGTCACGGGCAGCTTCGACGTGGACAGCACACGCCTGCGCGCCGGCCGCACGCAAAACACCGACCACATCGACCGCAGCTACTACCTGCAGCACGACACGGCCTACAACCGGGGCCCCGGCGCGCCACCCTGGAGCAGCGCCATCAGCGCCAACTTCGGCTGGACTGGGCGCTACTTCAACAACAACACCGCCCCCACACGCGGCTGGGGCCTGGCCGGCGAGATCGGCCTGGGCAGCACGCTGCGGCCAGCGCGCGAGCCGTTCGTGCGCACGCAGCTGCGCTGGCAGTCCTTCATCGACCTGGGGCGCGTGGACTTGGGCGAGAAGGTGCGCCGATCCAGCCGCCTGTCGCTGCGCCTGGAGGGCGGCGCGGTGCTGGCGCGCGCAAGTGCCGACATCCCCGTGACCCAGCTGTTCCTGACCGGCGGCGACACCACCGTGCGCGGCTACAGCTACCGCAGCATAGGCGCGCACATCAACAACGGCCAGCTGTTCGGCGGCCGCTACCTGGCCGTGGCCAGCGCCGAATGGCAGCGCCCCATCGTGCTGCGCGGCAACCGCACCGACTTTGAGAGCGCCCTGTTCGTGGACGCCGGCGCCGTGGCCGACCAGCCCGGCCAGATGAGCGCCCGCGTCGGCGTGGGCGGCGGCCTGCGCTGGCGCAGCCCCGTGGGCCCGCTACAGGCCGACCTGGGCTACGGCCTGCAGTCGCATGCGCTGCGGCTGCATCTGCGGCTGGGTTATACCTTTTAAAAAAGTGAGCTGCTAACGCTTGCCCATCAAAGGCTACAGCCATATTTCATTCACCACATGCACACCACTCATCCGATGGCGACGTCAGCAACCGGGCACGGCTGTAACTCCTTCCCCCGCTGGGGGAAGGCGGGGATGGACTGGAGCGCCGGCATCTTGCCGGCATCAACGCCCCAGCGTCAGAAGCGGTATTGACAACCCATGAGCTCCCACTACGACCCCCGGCCCTACGCCGCCGCCGCAGCGCCGCCGCCACAGCCGCCGCGCAAGCGCCGCTGGAGCCCCCTGCTTGCGGGCCTGGCGCTGCTGCTCGCCACGCTGGTGGTGCTGCTCTGCGCCCTGTGGTGGTGGGCCGGCAGCAGCGGCTCGCTGGCCTATGTGCTCACGCGCGCGCAAAAGTATCTACCCCAGGGCCAAAGCCTGCAGGCCGACGACGTGAGCGGCTCGCTGCGCGCCGGCGGCCGCATCGGCCGGCTGCGCTGGAGCAGCCCCGGCCTCGCCGTGGAGGTGCAGGACGCGCACATCGCCTGGCGCCTGGCGCCGCTGCTGCAGCGGCAGCTGCACGTCACCCAGCTGCAGGCCGCCAGCATCACCCTCACGCCGCAGGACGAGCCCGACCCCAAGCCGACCGAGCCCCTGCGGCAGCTGACCCTGCCGCTGCAGGTGGCGCTGCCGTTCGAGGTGCAGCGCATCACCTGGGCCAGCGCCAACACCAACGCCAGCCCCATCACCATCGACGGCCTGGCCGGCAGCTACCGCTACGACGGCGCCGCGCACCAGCTGGACATCGCCCGCGTGCAGCTGGCCCAGGGCCAGTACGCGCTGCAGGCCAGTCTGCAGGGACAGGCACCCATGGCCCTCGACGCCAGCCTCAAAGGCAGCGTGCAGCAAGGCGTGCCGGACAGCACCGAATCCATCCAGGCCACCGTGCAGGCCCAGGTGCGGGGCCATCTGGCGACGGCCGATGCACGCCTTGAGCTCAAGGCCCAGCTGCGCCCGGCCGAGGGCGCCAGCAGCGCCATGGGCGCGCTGCGTGCCGACCTGCAGGCGCAGATCGCTCCCTGGGCGCAGCAGCCGCTGCTGCAGGCCGCGGCCGAGCTGCAGGCGCTGGACTTGGCTGCTCTCTGGCCCCAGGCCCCCGCCACGCAGCTGAGCGGCAACGCCAGCCTGCAGCCCCAGGGCGCGGGCTGGGCCATAGAGGCCAGCCTGCAGAACGCCACCCCCGGCCCCTGGGACAAGCAGCGCCTGCCGCTGGACAGGCTGCAGGCCCGCGCCAGCTACGACGGCGCGCAATGGACGGTGCCCGAGGCCCAGCTGCACGCAGGCCGGGGCAGCATCTCAGTCCAAGGCAGCTACGCGCCGGCCACGCAGCAGCTGCAGGGCCGCGCCGAGCTGCGCGCCCTGAACCCCGCCGCCCTGCACAGCCAGCTGGACGCCGCGCCACTCAGCGGCCAGGCCAGTGCCGAAGGCCAGGAAGGCGGCGCCTGGCGCTTTGCCATCGACCTGCGCGCCGCGGCCCCCGCAGGCAAGCCGCAAGCCAAGACCGCCCTGCGCCTGGATCGCCTGAGCACGCAAGGCCAATGGCAGGACGGGCGCCTGGCCATCGCCCGCCTGCAGCTCGCCGCCCTGCAGGCCCAGGTGAACGGCCAGGATTTGCGCATCAACACCGCCACGCCGTCGCTGCAAGGCCGGCTGCAGGCCAGCCTGCCCGGCGCCCAGGCGCAGTTCGACGGCCAGATCGAAGCGCACAAAGGCCAGGGCCGGCTGAGCCTGAACCTGCAGGACGCGCAACGCACCCAGCGCTGGCTGCAGGCCCTGCCGGGCATGGCAAATGCAGCCGCAGGCTGGGCGCTGGACGGCAACGCCAGCCTCAGCGCCGACTGGCGCGGCGGCTGGCAAAGCGCGCAGCGCCAGCTGCAGGACGCGGGCCTGCTGGCCGGCACAGCACCCAAGGCAGCGGCCGGCGGGGCAGGCTTCACGCTGCAGGCCCAGCTCAAGCTGCCACGCCTGCAGGCCACGCGCAGCGCGCAAGGCGACGGCGCGCCGCTGACGCTGGAGCTGCAAGGCGCCAACGCCACCCTCTCGGGCACCCTGGCCCAGGCCAGCCTGCAATGGGATGGCGCGCTGCGCCAGCAGGCCGGCAGCGGCCAGCCCGAGCTGCGCGCCCAGCTGCAGCTGCGCGCCGATGGCGGCAGCCGCGGCGCGGGCCGCTGGCAGGCGCAGATCGGAACGCTGCAGCTGCAAGCCAGCGCCAACGGCCAGCCCGGGCCGTGGACATTGCGCCTGTCTGAACCCCTGGCCATCGCCCTGCGCCAATCGCCCCGGCTGGAACTGGAAGCCTCGGCCGGCCAGGCGCAAATCGCCGGCCCGGCCCCCGGCACGCTGCAGCTGCGCTGGCAGCCGCTGCAGTACGCCCAGGGCGCGCAGGGCCCGGCCCGGCTGCGCAGCCAGGGTACGCTCACCGGCCTGCCGCTGGCCTGGGCCAAGGCCTGGCAGACCGACGGGCAGGACGCCCTCACGCGCCTGGGGCTCGCTGGCAACCTGGTGCTGAACGGCAGCTGGGACATCGACGCCGGCGAGCAGCTGCGCGCCAGCGCCCGGCTGGAGCGCGCCAGCGGCGACCTGCGCATCCTCACCGGCGACGAGGACGCGCCCAGCGTAGTGCACAGCAGCGGCCAGGGCCAGGCCGCCGCCCTGCCCCAGGCGCCCGCCAGCACCCCCGCTGGCCTGCGCCGCGCCGCACTCACCCTCGACGCCCAAGGCAACACCCTGCGCGCGCAGCTGGACTGGGACAGCGAACGCGCCGGCCGGGTGCAGGCCGACGGCAGCACCAGCCTGGCACACGGCGCGGACGGCTGGATCTGGCCGCAAGACGCGCCGCTGTCGGCCAGCGTGCGCGCCGAGCTGCCCAACGTGGGCGTGTGGTCTACGCTGGCGCCACCGGGCTGGCGCGTGCACGGCAGCCTGAACGCCGACGCCCGCCTCGCCGGCACGCGCACCGCGCCGCAGTGGAGCGGGCAGCTGGCGGCCGACGGCTTCGGCGTGCGCTCCATCCTCGACGGCATCGACCTGCGGGATGGGCGCCTGCGCGCCACGCTGCAGGGCCAGCGGCTCCACATCACCGAGCTGCAGCTCCAGGGCGGCCAGGGCAGCCGCGCGCGCATCCTCGGCTACAGCGGCAACCGCACCGCCGCACCGCAGGATGGCGGCCAGCTGACCGCAAGCGGCAGCGTCAGCTGGGGCGCAGCGACAGAGGCCAGCAGTGCCGGCCTCTCCGGCATCAGCATGGATCTGCAGGCCAAGGCCCAGGCGCTGCAGCTGCTGATGCGCGCCGACCGGCAATTGAGCGTCTCGGGCGACCTGCAGGCCAAGCTTGCCGGCGGGCAGTTCACGCTGCGCGGCCAGCTCAAGACCGACCGCGCCACCATCATCCTGCCCGAATCCAGCGCGCCAACGCTGGGCAGCGACGTGGTCGTGCATTCCGCCGCGCTGCGGCGCGCCGCCGCGGCCAAGGCAGAGCAGGCCCGTCAGCCCGAGGGCCGCGTCCAGGCCGCCAAGCCGCCCGACATCGCCCTCACGCTGGACTTGGGCGACGACTTCGCGCTGCAGGGCCATGGCATCACCACGCGCCTGGAGGGCCGGCTCGACATCCGCAGCAGCGCCGCCACCGGCGGCCAGCCGCGCGTCACCGGCGAACTGCGCACCGTGCAGGGCCGCTACCGCGCCTGGGGCCAGGTGCTGGACGTGGAGACCGGCCTGCTGCGCTTCAACGGCCCCTACGACAACCCGGCGCTGGACGTGCTGGCGCTGCGCCCCAACATCAGCGTGCGCGCCGGCGTGCAGGTCAGCGGCACGGCCCAGGCGCCGCGCGTGCGCCTGTATTCCGACCCCGCCCTGCCCGACGCCGAAAAGCTCTCCTGGGTGGTGCTGGGCCGCAGCGCCAGCGCCGGCGGCGCCGAGGCCGCCCTGCTGCAGCAGGCCGCCCTGGCCCTGCTGGGCCGCGGCGGCGGCGACCTGACCGGCGGCATCGCGCGCCAGATGGGCCTGGACGAAATCGGCTTCAAGGGCCCGCAAGACGGCGCCGACGCCAGCGCAGCCGCCCTCACCCTGGGCAAGCGCCTGTCCAAGGATTTGTACGTCACCTACGAACGCGCCCTCTCGGGCGTGCTGGGCACCATCTACATCTTCTACGACCTGTCCAAACGCCTCACGCTGCGCGGGCAGACCGGCGTGCAAAGCGCGGTGGACTTGATCTACACGGTGCGCTATGACTGATTGACGCCGATTGGAGTAACCCTAGATTCGGTAGTTGAACGCGCTCGCCAGTGCCGTGATCGGCGTGCCAGGCAAGGCGTGACGACGCAGCGGGCTACTGCCCGCAAGGAGGAGCAACGCCGCATGGTGCGGCGAGCGTGGTGCTGGCGAGCGCGTAGCGCTCTCACCCAACAGGTGAGCGGCAGCGAAGCAGGGAACGTCAATATCCATGCGGCTTTCCAGAAGGTTGCAAGCGGTCAACTGCCGAATCTAGGGTAACCCTAAATCCGGCTTGCCAGAAGCTTGCAAGCGGTCAACTACCGAATCTAGGTTCAAATCAACGCTGCGCCGTCGCCAGCCGCAGCGCCAGCCCCAGAAACACCAGGCCGGCAAAGCGGTTGAGCAACAGCCTGGCGCGCACCGAGCGCTGCAAAAGCGCGCCGAACACGCCCGAGAAGCAGGCGATGGCGCCGAACACCAGCAGCGTCGCCAGCATGAAAACCAGGCCCAGCAGCATGATCTGCCGCGCCATGCTGCCGCGTGCCGGGTCGGCAAACTGCGGCAGAAAGGCCAGGAAGAACACCAGCACCTTGGGGTTGCTGAGGTTCATGACCACGCCGCGCCCGATCATGCGCAGGGGGCTGAAGCCAGTGCTGACGGGCGGGGTTGCCTCGCCGCTGTCCGATGTCAATTCCTCCGCCGCGACGCGGGCGCGCAGCGCGCCCCAGGCCAGCCAGACCAGGTAGGCCGCGCCGCAGATTTTCAGCACCGTGAACGCCACGCTGGACGCCGCAAACACCGCAGCCAGCCCCAGCGCCACGGCCGTCGTATGCCCCACCAACCCCAGGCACAGGCCCAGCACCACGCACATGCCGGCGCGCCAGCCGCGCTGGGCCGACTCCAGCAGCACGAAGATGTTGTCCGGCCCAGGCGACAGTGCCAGCAGGACGGACACGCCGAAGAAGGCAATCAGGGTTTCGATGGAAGGCATGGGCGCCATTGTGCGCCGTCAACTCTGGGGTGAAGGCTGCACGGGCGACAATCGGCCCATTCGCCAGTTTTCATTTGCGGTTTTGTCCATGGATTTTTTTCTTGTGCTGGCTCTTGGCGCCACGGGCGCCTATGTGCTCAACCACCAGCAACAGCGCCAGCGCATTGCCCTGCTGGGCAAGCACCTGCACCCCTATCAGATCGAACGGCTCCTGGAGCAGCTCACCCAGGGCTATCTGCGCGCCATGGGCGAGCAGGGCGAGGAGCGGCGCCAGCAGGTGCTGGGCACGCTGACCGGTGCCGAGGAGCAGCTGTGCGAGCAGTTCCAGCGCTTTGCCGCCGACTTTCGCAGCGTGCCCAAGCCTCTGGCGCGCGTGAGCCGCCTGCCGCTGGGACTGCCCTTTGCCACCCAGCTGTTTCCCGCAGCCACGTTCGACATGCGCGACGCGCTGGCCGTTCACGCCGAGGGCATCACCCGTGCCTGGCGCAACGAGGACGGTCTTACCGCCCGCGACCGCGCCTATGTCATGACGGCCGAGCTGCTCTTGATGCAGCACAGCTGCCACTGGTTCTGCAAATCGAAAACCGTGGCCTCGGCACGCATGCTGGCGCGGCACCAGACGCCACATGCGCAGCTGGTGGCCGCCGTGTCGCCGGCGACGCGGCGCGCCTACCTGGCGCTGACCGGGCCGGTGTAGGCCTGGTTACCCAAAGCCCAGCGCCACCACGCCCAGCGCTATCAGCAGCGCCCCGGCGAGGCGTGCGGCGCGGTCGCCCTCGCCCAGCAAATGGCCGCCCAGCAGGGCCGCGAACAGCATGGACACCTCGCGCGCCGGCGCCACATGGGCCAGGGGTGCGGTCTGCATGGCAAACAGCACCAGTACGTAGGCAATCGGGCTGACCGCCGCCACCAGCAGCGCAAAGCGCCATTGCGTAGTCCACAGGCGTCTGAGTTCGATGCGGTCGCGCAGCGCCACGGGCGCCAGCACCAGCACGCGCACGAAGTTGCCCATGTAGTCCACCAGAATGGGCGACAGCAGCATGGCCTTGACGGCGTAGCCATCGACCACTGTGTAGCTGGCGATGAAGACGCCGGTCAGCACGCCGTACAGCATGCCCTTTTTCACCAGCCGATGCGCCTGTGCGTCCTGCGTGGCGCGCAGCAGGCTTGGGCCCCCGGCAATCAGGAACACGCCGCCCACCACGGCGGCAATGCCCAGGGCAGCCACCAGCGAGAGCCGCTCGCCCAGCAGCGTGACGGCGACCAGGGCGGTGAGCAGCGGCCCGGTGCCGCGCGCCAGCGGATACACCACCGTCAGATCCGCCTTGCGGTAGCCGCGCAGCAGCACCACGTAATACAGCACATGCAGCACGCCGCTCAAGGCCACGATGGCCCATTCGCGCAGGCCCCACAGCGGCACGGCGGCACGCCCGAGCCACCAGCCCAGCGGCGCCCACACCAGCATCATCAGCACTGCGGTAAAGAAGGCAAAGCGCGCATCGCCGCCGGCCTTCTTGGCAGCGATGTTCCAGATGGCGTGGATCAGCCCGGCGACGATGATCAGGGCGAAGGCGCTTGATGACATGGCACAAAAAGATGCTTGACTAGCACCGAGTCTCAGATGGCTTGTCTTACTCCCTCCCCCTCTGGGGGAGGGCAGGGGTGGGGGCCAGCGACGCTCGCTCGTTGCTGCCGGCAAGATGCCGGCGCTCCAGCCCCCATCCCAGCCTTCCCCCAGAGGGGAAAGGAGTCTGAGACAGCTTGCCAATCAAGAAAAGACGCCGCAGCCTCTGCTGGCAGGCCGTGGCCACCGTGGCGGGCGGAAGTGGATCAGGCCCGGCCGATGATGCTGGCCGTGGCCATGAGCTCCTCCAGCAGCGCAAACGACACCTTGCCCGAGGACAGATAGGGGTCGAACTCGGGCTTCTCGGAGTACTTGAGCACGATGGAATGGTTGAGTTTGGCCAGGTTCACATGGCCCATGGTCCAGCCGCCAAAGCGGCGCTCGCAGATTTCTTCGAACGCCAGCAGCTCCACGTCCTTGTGGCGCGGGTCGCGCTGGATGTGGCCGTAGAGCTCGCTCACCATGGAGCGCCCGCCCTCTATGGCCTGCAGGAAGATGCCGCCGCCGTAGCACAGCACGCCGGTGATGCCGGTGGCCGGGTTGTGCTGGCGCGATTGCGTGAGGATGGCCTCGATGGCCGGGGGCGAGGTATCGACCGCGCGGCTGACGTAGAGCAGACGAACCAGCATGCTTAATTCCTTCCGGGGATGAGTGCCAGGAACTCGCGGCGCAGCGTGGAATTGGTGAGGAACACGCCGCGCATCACCGAGTTGAGCATCTTGCTGTCCATCTCGCGCACGCCGCGCCAGGACATGCAGAAGTGGCTCGCCTCCATGACGATGGCCAGGCCGTCGGGCTGGGTCTTCTCCATGATCAGGTCAGCCAGTTGCACCACCGCCTCTTCCTGAATCTGCGGACGGCCCATGACCCAGTCCACCAGGCGTGCGTACTTGGACAGGCCGATGACGTTGGTGTGCTCGTTGGGCAGCACGCCGATCCAGATCTTGCCGATCACCGGGCACAGGTGGTGGCTGCAGGCGCTGCGCACGGTGATGGGCCCGACGATCATGAGCTCGTTCAAGTGCTCGGCGTTCGGGAACTCGGTGATCGCGGGCGGGAGCACATAGCGGCCCTTGAACACCTCGTTGATATACATCTTGGCCACGCGGCGCGCGGTGTTCTGGGTGTTGTGGTCGCCCTCGGTGTCGATCACCATGCTGTCGAGCACGCCCTGCATCTTGGCCTCGACCTCATCGAGCAGATGCTCGAGCTCGCCCGGGCGGATGAAGTCGGCAATGTTGTCGTTGGCGTGATAGCGCCGGCGCGCCGCGGCCAGGCGCTCGCGGATCTTGACGGAGACGGGGGTGCCTTCGTCGGACGCGCTGGCGTTCGTGGGTGCTACGGGTTCTAGTGGCATGGCGGCATGTTACCAGCGAATGCCCGGCTGGGTTACAAGGGTGATTTTTGGCTTTAACGATTATCTGGCAAGCGTAAACAGCTATACAAACAATAGCTCAATCACTCAATAGCTGTTTCCCGTGACCCACAGCGCGGCGCGCATGATGCCGAAGGCGATACGGTCAAGCACCCGTTCACGCCACGGGCGGGCCGCGTATTCATGTGGATCGAGCGCCCTGCCGCCGCGCTCGCGCGCGCGCATCAGGCGCGCGCGCAGCTGCTGGGCAAAGGCCGTGTCGCGCACCACCACATTGGCCTCGCGCGCCAGCAGCAGCGACAGCGGGTCGAGATTGCTCGACCCCACCGTGGCCCAGGCGCGGCGCATGTGCGCATCCACCACCGCCACCTTGGCGTGCAAAAAGCTTGCCTCGTATTCGTAGATCTCGACGCCCGCAGCCAGCAGCGCACCATAGACCGGTCGCGCCGCATGGTATTGCATGAAGTATTCGTAGCGCCCCTGCAATAGCAGCTGCACGCGCACGCCGCGGTGCGCGGCCAGCACCAGCGCGCGGCGCAGCTTGCCGCCGGGCACGAAGTAGGCGTTGGCGATGATGACCTCGCGCTGCGCCTGGGCGATGGCGCGCAGGTAGGCGCGCTCGATGCTGGCGCGGTAGCGCACGTTGTCACGCAGCAGCAGCAGCGCACGCATGCCGCGGCGCTGGCTCAGTGCGCGTTTGGCGGCCAGGCGCGCCGCGCTGGCGGCGCGCATGTCAGCCAGGGCCAGCGACAGGCGGCGGTGGCGCACATCGCTCACGGCGCGCATGCGCCACCACAGTTGCTCCATGGTGTTGCTGGCCTGCTGCACCAGGCTGCCTACGACGCGCACGGCAAAGTCAAAGCGCGGCTCCTTCAACGCGCCATGGTTGGGGTCATGAAAATCGTCCAGCACATTGATGCCGCCGCAATACAGCAGGCAGCCATCGACCACGCACAGCTTGCGGTGCAGGCGCCGCCAGCGCATGGGCAGCAGCAGCCCCAGGGGGCCAAGCGGCGAATACACCTGCAGGCGCACGCCGGCCTCGCGCAGGCGCGTGCGCCAGGGCTCGGCCAGGCGGCCCGTGCCCACGCCATCGACCACCAGGTGCACACGCACACCGCGCGCGGCGGCGCGCATCAGCGCCTCGGCCACCATGGCCCCGGAATCGGTGCAGTCGAAGATATAGGTCTCGAGCTGGATGTCGGACAGGGCCGCATCCATGTCGGCAATCAGGGCCGGGAAGAACTCCCGCGTGCCCTCTAGCAGCTGGATCTGATGGTCGGTGGCGGGTTTGGTCTGGCGCGCTGGCGTGGCCATACCGTCAGAGCCTGAACTCCGCGATCAGCGGCAGATGATCCGACATGCGCCACCAGATGCGCCCGCGCGGCACATGCAGGCCGATGGGCACCAGGCCGCGCACATAGACATGGTCGAGCTGCACCACCGGCAGCCGGGCCGGATAGGTGAAGACGCGCTGGCGCGCCGCGTCAAACTCGAACAGGCCAAAACCGGCCAGCATGCGCTTGATCTGCAGGCCCCAGTCGTTGAAGTCGCCGGCGACGACCAGCGGCGCGTCCTTGGGCACCTCGCGCGCAATGAAGCGCGCCAGCTGCGACACCTGGCGCGTGCGGCTGCCCGGTATCAACCCCAGGTGCACGACGATGGTGTGCACGCGCTGGCCCTGCACCTCCACCTCCACATGCAAGAGGCCGCGCTGCTCGAAGCGGTGGTCGGAGATGTCCTCGTGCTTGTGGCCCATCACCGGCCAGCGCGTCAGCAGGGCATTGCCATGCTCGCCATGGCGCGTAAAGGCATTGGTGCGGTACACCGACTCATAGCCCTCGGGCGCCAGGTATTCGGCCTGGGACACATCGGGCCAGCGGTCAAAGTAGCGCGCCTCGCGCCGGTTCATGCTGCGCACCTCCTGCAGGCAGACGATGTCGGCATCGAGCTGCTCCACCGCCAGGCCCAGGTTGTGGATCTCCAGGCGCCGCGCCGGCCCCAGGCCCTGCACCCCCTTGTGGATGTTGTAGGTGGCCACGCGCAGGATGCCGGAAGGCTCCGCAGGCGATTGAGAAACGGCAAAAGCGGTCATGGTGCAGCAAATCGTGGCAGCCAGAGTATGGCCTCGGCGTTCGAAGGCGAGAAGCAGCGATCCGCCGCTTCGCGCCAGTCCATCCAAGCATATGCCGTATGTTCGCGCGGATTCAAGACCACCGGCATGCCCGTGGGTACCTGCAGCCCGAAAACATGCTCGGTGTTGTGCCATACGCCGGGCGCATAGCGGTGCTGCCACTGTGGGTAAATGGTGTAAACGTTCTCCAGCTCCCAGTCACGCAGTTCGCAGCCGGGGGCGCTGGCATCGATGCCTGTCTCCTCCCGCACCTCGCGCGCGGCCGTGGCGGCAAAGTCTTCCTCAAGGCTGTTCCGGCTGCCGGTGACGGACTGCCAGAAATCCTCGGCGGCATCGGCACGGCGGATCAGCAGCACCTGCAGCGCGGGGGTGTAGATCACCACCAGCACCGATTCGGGAATCTTGTATGCCATGGCAAGAACGTTGAAAGGAGGTCAGGACGTCCGCGCCTCAAAACCCGCTGAGCACGGCATCCATGGCCCCCATGATCTCAGCCGAACGATGTGCCAGTGAGCCAACGGGTTTCTTCATCAGGCGCACCAGTATCGGGGCCGCCAGATGCGGCATCAGCACCAGGGGTTCACCAGCCACATCGACCACAGGGCACAAACTGAGCGGCAAACGCGCCTGTTGCAAGCCCACGCGCGACAGCGGCACCACCAGCCGGGTATTGAGCTGGTCGATCAGTGCACTCTGCACATCCAGCACATAGGGCACGAACCTGGCCGAATCGGGTTGCGGATTGGCGTACACATCGAACTGCGCCATTCAAGCCGGCTCCTGCCAGGCCACCAAGCCCTCGCACCACAGCCCATGCGCCTCGTGGTGGGCGTTTTGCTCGGCGATCCAATCCTTGTACGTCTCATTGAACTCACGCTTGCGTTGCGCCAGGGTCTTGGCGCGCTGCGCCTGCGTCAAGGCCTGATAGGCAGCCCAGGAGAGGATGACGCTGTCGGGCCGGCCGTCCTTTTCCACGATCACAGGCGCGGCCTTGGCCTGCGCGCAGATTTGGCCGAAGCGGTTTTTGGCTTCGGTAGCAGAAACTTGCATGGCGACTCCCGAGGGTGATTCACATAGCCATTTTAGCCATCAGCAGACTGCCTATCCCCCCTCCAAGACCGAAACCCGGTTGCGCTCCCGGGACTTGGCGAGATACATGGCTTTCCAAGTTTTTCATTGTCATCGCAACGCCCCACTGCACCCCAGCGTCAGCGTGTCAAACGCCACGATGTTGCGGCTCTCGCGGCTGAATTCCACGCCGACCAAATGCACAGCACCACTGGCGCGGTATTTGTCGGCGTAGTGCTTGTCCTGCAGCTGCTGCAGGGCCTTGCCCTCGGGTACGAGTTCGACCACTTTGAATTCAAAAATCCAGGTCTGCCCGAGCCAGCGCACGGCCATGTCGATGCGCCCGCGGTTGGTGGCATCTTCGAGCACGGTGTCGAGTCCGAGCGCGGCAAAGTAGCTGTAGAACACACTGGCCCAATAGCCTTCGTACTGGGCAATCGGGTTGTTGCGATGCCAGTCGTGGGGGATGCTGGCGAAGAAGGCATGCAGCAGCCGGTGTACGCCGGGCAGGTCGCCCGCTTCGAGCAGGTCGTACAGCGGGTTGATGTAGCGCTCGGGCACTTCGATGCTGCCGCACAGCGCGCCCAGCAGGCTGTTGTTCAGGCTGGTCTTGACTTCCAGGTTGGGGTAGGTCAGGCGCAGCGCCAGCCGCCCCGGACGGTAGCGCTCGCCGGCGATGCTGAGGTAGCCGGCCTGGAACAGCAGCGCCTCGGTGGAGATGCGCTCCACCTCGAAGCTCGAAAGCAGCGTGGCCGACTCGAAGACGTTTTCCAGATCCGGCGTGAACTGCTGGCGCTGCGCCAGCAGCTTGACGAGAAAGGTGGGCGTGCCGCTCTCAAACCAGTAAGGCTGGAATTCGCGCTGGCTCAAGAGCAGCAGCACGTCAAACGGGTTGTAGACCGATTCGCCGCGCCAGTTGTAGCCGTTGTACCAGCGGCGGATTTCTTCCCGATCCAGCCCCGGCAGTTCGGGGGCGAAGACGGTGTCCACGTCTTCGTCGGTATAGCCGCAAATGCTGCTGTAGCGCGCATCCAGCGTGATGTCCTGCAGATTGTTCAGCCCCGAGAAGATGCTGACCTTGCTGAACCTGGAGACGCCCGTGAGAAAGGCAAAGCGGATATGCGCGTCGCTGTCCTTGATGACGCTATAAAAATCCTTGAGCACCTCGCGGATTTCCAGGGCCGTGGCACTGTCTTCGATGCGGTCGAGGATGGGCTTGTCGTATTCATCGATCAGCACGACCACGCGCTGGCCAGTGGTTTTGGCCAGGTGCAGGATGAGCTCGGAAAAACGGCTGCGGGCGTCAGGAAACTTGGGCGGCAAGCCGCTGTTTTCTTCATGCCGCGTCAGCTGCGTGTGCAGGCTCGCCCGCACATCCGCCACCGACCCCAACAAGCCGCCGCCAAAGCTAAAGCGCAGCACCGGGTACTTGAGCGACCAATCCCAATGCTGCTCGGCGTACAGCCCCCCAAACAGCGCCTGATTGCCCTCGAACAGTTCCTTGAGCGTATCGAGAAACAGGCTTTTGCCAAAGCGGCGCGGGCGCGAGAGGAAATAGTATTTGCCCAGCTCGATGAGGCGCAGCGCGATCGGCGTCTTATCGACGTAGTAATGCCCGTCCTCACGGATCTCGCGCAGGGTCTGGATGCCGATGGGGAGCTTTTTACGCTTCATGCACGGCATTGTAGGAAGGCTGAAAAACAAAGGGCGCCCTCAAGTGATCGCCTGGGCAGGGCCCTGATGGCCCGAGGCGATAGTCAAAACTTGGGGGCTTCAGGAATGAGGGGGAGCTACCACGCGGCCGGGATTGAGCCGATTGTCGGGATCCAGCGCCTGCTTGATGCGTCTCATCATGGCGATTTCCAGCGGGGATTTGTAGTGGGCGATGCTGGAAACGCGCAATTGGCCGACGCCGTGTTCGGCAGAGATGGAGCCGTTCATGTCGGTGACGACGTCGTAGACCGCGCGTGAGATTGTCTTTTCGTTGTCGCGCATGGCCTGGTAGGCGGCGGCGTCAGATCCTGCGGGGGCGGACACGTTGTAGTGCAGGTTGCCGTCGCCGAGGTGGCCGAAGACGAAGATGCGGGCGCCTGGCAGCTTGGACTGGACGGCGGCCGCGCCTCGCTCGATGAATTCGGGGATGCTGGAGATGGGCAGCGTGATGTCGTGCTTGATGTTTTCGCCGTCGGCCGCCTGGGCTTCGAGCAAACGGTGGCGGATGTGCCAGAACGTGGCCGATTGCGAAAGCGACGAGGCAATGGCGGCGTCGAGGATGATGCCGTCTTCGAGCGCCGTGGACATCAGGTGCTCGAAACGCTCGGTGGCATGCGCTTCGCTTTCGGCGTCGCTGGATTCCAGCAGCACGTAGTACGGCGCGTCGGTGTCGACGGGCTTGCGCATTTCCGGGGCGTGCTTCAGCACCAGTTGCACGGAAGCGCGACAGATCAGTTCGAATGCCGTCAGGCTGGAGGCCAACTGCTGTTGCGCAAGGGCCAGCAGACGCACCGCGCTTTGCGCGTCGGGCAAGGCGGCGAAGGCCGTCATCTGGGCCGCGGGCCGGGGATACAGCTTGACGGTGGCCGCCGTGATGATGCCGAGCGTGCCTTCCGAGCCGACGAACAGGTGTTTCAGGTCGTAGCCCGTGTTGTCCTTGCGCAGCGCGCGCAGGCCGTTCCAGATTTCGCCGTCGGCCGTGACAACTTCCAGGCCCAGGCACAGGTCGCGGGCGTTGCCGTAGCGCAGCACCTGGACGCCGCCGGCATTGGTGGACAGGTTGCCCCCCAGCATGCAACTGCCTTCGGCCCCAAGGCTCAGCGGAAACAGGCGCTGCGCCTTGGCGGCGGCTTCCTGCACGTGCTGGAGCACCACGCCGGCTTGCGCAGTCAGCGTGTTGTTGTAGGGATCGACGTCCAGGATGCGGTTCATGCGCTGCAGGGACAGCACGATGTTGGGCGTGTGCGCGCTGTCGGGGATGCCGCCGCCGACAAGGCCGGTGTTGCCGCCCTGGGGATAGATGGTGACGTTGTTCTTGACGCACCAGCGCACGACGGCGGCGACGTCTTCGGTGCTGTCGGGCTGCACGACCGCCAGGGTGGTGCCAGTCCAGCGCTTGCGGACGTCGCTCAGGAAGGGCTGTACGTCGCCCTCGGCGTGCAGCAGCCGTCCCTGAAAGCAGCCGCGCAATGAATCGATAAGGTCTTGTTGCATGTCATTTTCCCCTGACGCCCCGTTCGGAGCCTGATTAATCATCAAACCGTATGGAAGTTGCAGGCAATTTCAGCTCTATAAGAATTGGCGATTTTTTGTCTCTATTTCTAATAATTTCCAATGCTTCGGCCAGTTCCTGCTTGTCTGTCACAGCCTTGGTCGTAAACCCCATGGCTCTTATAACTTCCGCAAACGGCGGTGTATCGATGTTGGAAATTTCGGGATCGAACCCTTCCTTTACAAGCTTTGCGTATTCCGCGCCGTAGGTGCCATCATTGACGATGACTGTTATGACGTCCAACCCCAGGGTTCTGATATTGAATACCTCATTGATTCCCCCCATCATGAACCCGCCGTCACCGATGAACGCCAGTACAGGAACATCAGGAAGGGCCACTGCCGCACCGATCGCATGGCCTATCCCCATGCCTAGCGACGAAAAGCTGGCGGAACAGATGAAATATCCAGGTTTACTTGCATGCACGTTGGACCATACCGAACGGACAAACCGGCCGGCATCGGTTACCACGACTTTTTCGTTCAGCACTTCATTCAGCCTGGTGCAAGCGTAATCAAGCGTCAACGCATCGCCGCTTACCAGGCGTAGGTCGTCCAGACGCGGCTTGGCAATGGCTTGCATTGCAGTGGCTACGTCATGCTCATGCGCAAATGCCGAGGGTTGCTGCTCGATTTCATCAAGCCACTGAATGATCTCCGTCAGCGCGGAAGGAATGTCTCCATTGACGATACTTCTAGGCCTTGCAAATCGATACATCAATTGATCTTCCACCCCTATCATGATCAACGTCTTGTCGTTGACCAAGCTCCCCTTTTCGGTGGTGAAATCATTGCAACTGGCACCTATCGATATGATGCAGTCGCTCTTGTTAATGACATCCAGGGTCTCCGGCCTTGCAAGCCCACCCATAATATCGAGGTTCCATTGATGACCCAAAAAGCTGTCCTTCGCTCGCAGCGTCGTTGCTATGGGAGCCTCGATGCGATCAGCCAGCTCTCTTATCTGGTCAAGTGCGTTGTTTTTTATCGCACCATATCCGACCAGTATCAGCGGCCTTTTGGCATTCGCAATCGCCTCGACGCAACCCTCTACGGCGTCGTGCCTGGTCGTGGTCGTTCTTTCTCTCCTCAGATTCAGAGACATCTCTCTATACTGAACCTTTGTCCTGCCCAACAGATTATAGGGAGGAAGATTCAGAACGACGGGACGTCGTTCGCGCACGGCCTTTTCAATTGCCTCTACGACAGCATCCTGGACTCTCTCGGGGTTCGCAGGCCTGACATAGGCGATTTCACAAGCCAGGGCCACGGCACCGTGATTCATTTCCTGAAAATGTGCCTTAACTACCGAAGGAGCGTCCGCCGTGATCAATACTAGAGGAGTGCTGGATTTTCTTGCCTCCATCAACGCCCCGATCGTATTGGCGAACCCGGGGCCGCAGGTACAACTCACCACTCCGACTTTATCTGTCATCTGGCTATAGGAAACGGCCATCTGAACCGCGTTGCTTTCATGGAATGCCTTTATGTACCTACCGCCAAAATCATTCACATAATGGCCTATGAAATACATCACAGCATCACCCATGACGCCGAATATGGTATCAACTCCTAAATCAGAGAGAGTTTTCGCAGTAATAAGGTTTAAATTCATTTCCCTCATAAATTTCTCCTCGGTTATGTGTGGCTTCACGCTGGATAAAGGCCACGCTGACGTGCGTCGAGGCGAGCCAAGCCAAAAAGCGCATCGATATTCGGTGTTTCCACGCCCACGTCTGCCGCGATTTCGCGCACGGCGGCAACCAGTGCATCCAGTACCAGCGGGCGACCCGCCTCGGCGTCCTGCAGCATTGAGGTCTTGAAGACCCCGAGCTTGCGCGTCGCCTAGAAGCGCGCTTCGGGCGCGGCGTCGATCGCTATGCCGATGCGCGAGCCGATGGCCTTGGCCTCCTGCATGCAACGCGCCATGAAGGCGCGCACCAGCGGGTCGCCGACGACGAGGTCGGACGTGCATCCCGTCATGGCGGAGATCGGGTTCAGCGTCATGTTGCCCCACAGCTTGAACCAGATGCTCTGCTGGATGCTTGGCGAGCCCTGCGCGTCCAGCCCGGCCTTCACCAAGGCGTCGAGGATGGTGCGGCAGCGTTCGGACGAAGCGCCGCCCGTTGGCTCGCCCACCGTGAACTTCGGGTCCGGCTGGTGCGCCACCACACCCGGCGCGGGCGTGGAAGCCGACAGGTTGGCCACGCAGCCGACGACGCGCGCGTGCGGAATGTGGCGCGAGATGATGCCGCCAGGATCGACTGCCTCGATGGGCTTTCCCGCATCGACGCCCTTGAGCCCGTGATAGAACCACCACGGCACGCCGTTCATCGCCGACAGCACCGTGGTGCCCTCATGCAGCAGCGGCGCGATGCCCTCGGCCACGGCTTCGATGGCCGTGTTCTTGACGCTGACGATGACCACGTCCTGCGGGCCAAGGTCGGCCGGCCTGTCCGAGATGGTGATGCGCACGGTTTCTTCCGTGCCGCCGCCGCAGGACAGTTTCAGGCCGTCGCGGCGCACCGCATCAACGGTTTTTCCGCGCGCCAATGCGCTGACGTCAAAGCCCGCCGCGGCCAGTTTTCCACCCAGCAGGCCGCCCACGGCGCCCAGGCCATACACACAGAATTTCATGGTGCTCTCCGGCTTGAAAAGATCAGGTGCGGTAGTCGATCCTGTCGTCCTCGATCAGTTGCAGACAGGCATTCCAGAAGGTCTGGAAATACTTCTCGTCGTTATTGCGCTCGTCCCATTGCCCGGCAGTCTTGTTGATGACCTCGGGCTGCGGGAATATCAGTTCGGCGCCGCCGGACTGCGCGGCCAACTGAATCTGGCAGGAGCGTTCGAGGTAATAGACATGGCTGAAGGCTTCGGCGGCCGTCGCACCGAGGGTCAGCAGGCCGTGGTTGCGCAGGATCATGGCCCGGTTGTGCGGGCCCAGGTCATGTGCCAGCCGCTCGCGCTCGGTTAGATCGACGGCGATGCCTTCATAGTCGTGGTAGCACAGAATGCCCTGCAGCTTGAGCGCATGCTGGGTCAGCGGCAGCAGGCCCTGCTTTTGCGAGGCTACGGCGATGCCGGCCTGCGTGTGTGTGTGGATCACGTACTTGGCATCATGGCGCGCCATGTGGATGGCCGAGTGGATGGTGAAGCCGGCTTGGTTGACGGGCTTGTCGGCGGCATTCGGCTCAACGATGTTGCCATCAACGTCGATGCGCACCAGGTCGCTGGCGCGCATCCGGTCGAACAGCACGCCGTAGTGGTTGATCAGGAAGATGTCCTCGGTGCCCGGCAGCCGTGCGCTGATGTGGGTGTAGATGATGTCGGTCATCCTGAAGTGGGCAAGCAGGCGGTACAGGGCCGCCAGATCACAACGGACTTGCCATTCCTCGGGGCTGACTGCGTCGCGCATGGATTTGGGCATGTCTGGGCTTTCGATGGTTGGGCGCGCATGGCGCGCGATGAATAGTTCGGGGCGGTCGTGGGGGTCAGCTGCCGATGAGGCCGGCATCCTTGACCAGCTTGTTCAGGCGCTGTGCCTGTTCGCGCACGTACTGGTTCGCCTGGGTGGGCGTACCGCCGATCGGCGTGATGCCGAGCGTGTGCCACCGTTCCGCAAGCGCGGGGGAGCGGATGATCTTGTCCAGATCAGCACTCAGCTTTTTGGCAACCTCCGCAGGCAGCCCTGTGGGTGCGGCGATGGTGTAGAACGCCGCGAACTCGAAATTCGGCACGCCCTGTTCTGCCACCGTGGGCAGATCTGGCGCCAGGGGCACCCGTTGAAGGCTGGTCACAGCGATTGCTCGCACCTTACCGCTCTTCGTCAGCGGCAGCGCCGTGGGCAGGTTCTCGAACATCACTTGAATTTGCCCGCCCATCAGGTCGGTGGCGGCTGCCGAACTACCCTTGTAAGGCACATGCGCCATCTGGATGCCGGTTGCCTGCTTGAACATTTCGGGTGCCAGGTGCGTGCCCGCTCCCACGCCCGCCGATCCATAGTCCAGCTTGCCGGGATTCTCCCTGGCATAGCGGATCAAATCACCAATGGTTTTGACCGGCAGTTCGGTATTGACCAGCACCACACTCGGCGTCGTGCCAATCACCGTCAAGGTGTCGAAGGCCTTGGACGGGTCATAGTTGAGTTTGGGATAGATCGTGTAGGAGCCTTGCACGGATGGCAACCCGAGCAGCAGGGTGTATCCGTCCGCCGGAGAGCGGGCCACGAATTCGCCGCCGATATGCCCGCCGGCTCCGGCCTTGTTCTCGACCACCACGGGCTGCTGGTACAGCTCCTGAAGCTGCTTGGCGATGAGTCGCCCGAGCACGTCGGATGCCCCACCGGGGGCAAACGGGACCACCAGCCGGATGGGCTTGTCGGGGAAGGAGGCGGCGGCAGCGCCGGTGGCCATGCCGAGGCATGCGAGCGCGGCGAGGGTGGAACGTCTGGTGATCATGAATGTCTCCTTTATGGCTAGCGGGTTTTCATTGGCGCAAGCGTTGTTCACGGCCGGTCAGGCCGTTCCGGTCAGTGCCGATACGTCAATCACGTACATGTCGCGATCGGTCTCGTGGATGGAATCAATGCAGACCTTCAGGCCGTCGGGCGACCAGCGCGGGTGCAGGTCACAGCGGTTTTCCTTCGACAGCTTGGGGTCGGCGTAGAAACTTCCCAGGTCGGTGCGCTGCCCGGTTTCCATGTCGTACAGGAACAGGAAGCGTTCGTGCGTCGTGCTGTCAGGGTAGGTGTCGCTAAGCATCCAGCGCGGATTGACCGGCGAGAAGGTCATGTGCCCGTTCTCGGTCAGCACGCCGTCGCCCACGACTTTGACGTCACCACCGTCCTTGTCTTCGTAGAGGTGGTAGTGGATGCTGCCCGCGTGCGGCCCCCAGACGATGATCTCGCCGTCTTGCCGCCACAGCGGATGGGAAATCTGCCACTCGGACTTCTCGTAGTCGAAAGTGCCGACCGCCGAGGGGTCGAAGTCTTCGGCCAATTGCGGCAGCGGGTGGTCCGAGCATTCGAGCAGGCGCATGTCCGAGCCGTCGGCGTTCATCGTGATCAGTCGGTGCAGAAAGCACGTCTCGTCCTTGACCCGCTCCGTCCAGCGATGCAGGAACAGCACGCGCGAAGACGATGGATTGACCTCGATATGGCTGACCCAGTGGATGGCCTTCTGCATCGATTTGCGCGGATGGAACGCCGCCAGTTGCGCATAGCTTGCGGCCAGCCGCGTGGCGCCTGTGTTCACGTCCATCCACCAGATGCCATCATCGGCGGGAGCCAGTGGCAGCGGGGGTTGCGCAGCATCGCTGGAGTAGCCGATGGTTTCGTGCGTGACGTAGAGCCGACGGTAGTCCACGCTCAGCGCCCATTGACCGTTGGGGGCCACTACGTACACGGGCAGCGGCAGTTGACGCTTTTCCAGCGTGTGGATGTCGGTGATCTCGGCGGCGAAGTACGGGTAGCGTGATGACCCGTCCGTGATGCGCACGTTGTAGATCGCCTTGCTGCCGTTGCTGCCGCCCAGCCACTGCAATTGCGAACCCATCTGCCAGTTCCAGGTGCGTGTTTCACCGAGGGGGTGGAACACGCCATCATCCTTGGCCATGTCGAAGTAGCCAAGCTTGGCGACCAGATCAGGCGTCAGGTACTGGTCGCGCCACGGCACTTCCTGCGCCAGCAGGTAGCGGCCACTGGAGTCCCAATTGCTTTTGTTGTAGTAGCCGAAGAAATGGTGCGCGCCGTTGCGGCCAACGCGCTTGCAGGCAAACACGTTGGTAGGGCTCATGCGAACTCCACAATCAGGTTGCCGACGCTATCGCGGCAGGCGCTTGCACCGGGCGGAATCACGAGAGTGGACGATGCGTCCTCGACTATGGCCGGGCCTTGCAGGCGGTCGCCATGTTTCAGTGACTCGGCGGCTACTGCGGGTGCATCGGCCCAATCCTTGGTCGAGGGCAGCCACAGCTTGCGATCGTCGGCACCGTGCTTCCACTGCTCGCGACCGCTGGAGGTGAGGTTGAGAGGCCGATCCACGCCGCTCTCGATGGCCGCGACGCGCAGGTTCATGAGTTCGATCTCGGCCACCGGCGGCACCTGGCCGAACACGCGTCCGTAGGCCGCGCGGAAGGCGTCCATGATCTTGTCCGGCGTGCCGGCATCGAACGGGCCCTTGGGTAGCTCGGTGGTCAGCTCAAAGCCCTGGCCGACGAAGCGGATGTCCGCGCTGCGCTCATAGCCGTAGGCAGCGCCGTCCACCAGCGTGTCCTTCATCACCTGCGCGGCATCGGCTTCGAGCTGGGCGAAAAGGGCTTCGAGCGCCTCGGGCGTGACCATGGACAGGCGCTTGGCCAGCGTCGTGGAGCGGTCCACACGGGCGGGCGCTATCAGCAGGCCCAGAGCCGAGGCCACGCCAGCGCCGGGCGGGCACAGCACGCGCTTGATGCCCAGCCGCTGCGCCACGTCGCAGCCATGCAGCGGGCCACCGCCGCCGGTCAGCAGCAGCGTGAACTTGGGCGCGTCGAAGCCGCGCTCGGCCACGTGCACGCGGGCGGCAGCCGCCATGTTCTCGTTGACGATGGAGAGCACGCCGCTGGCTGTCTCCTGGCCGCTGGCGGACAGCGTCTCGGCAATCGGCGCCATTGCGTCACCCGCCATCTGGGTGGACAGCTTCATCGTGCCGCCCGCGAAGGTGTCGGGGTTGAGGTGGCCCAGCAGCAGATTGGCGTCCGTCACCGTGGGCAGCGTGCCGCCGCGGCCATAGCAGGCCGGGCCGGGGCGCGAACTGGCGCTCTTGGGGCCGACCTTGAGCAGCTTCATGCTGTCCAGGTGCGCGATGCTGCCGCCGCCAGCGCCGATCTCGATCAGCTCGACGGTGGAGATGTTGATGGGCAGGCCGCTGCCCGTGGCGAAACGCTTCTCACGCGCTGCCTCGAAACTGTGCGCCAGCAGCGGCTGGTTGTTTTCCACGATCGCCAGCTTGGCCGTGGTGCCGCCCATGTCGAAGGCCAGCACGTCTTCGATGCCAGAGCGCTTGCTGAAGTAGGCGGCTGCAATTGCCCCCGCGGCAGGGCCGGATTCGAGCAGCTGTGCCGGAAAGCGCCGTGCTTCGCCCACATGGGTCAGGCCGCCGTTGGACAGCATCATCAGCAGCGGGCAGCCGATGCCCAGGGCCTTGAGCTGCTGTTCCAGGCGTTCCAGGTACTGATCGGCGATGGGCAGCACGTAGGCGTTGGCCGCGGTGGTGGAGGTGCGCTCGTATTCACGGATCTGGGGCGCGACTTCGCTAGAAATCGACACATACAACTGTGGGAACTCCTTGTTCAGGATGTCCCGGGCGCGGCGCTCGTGCTGAGGGTTTGCGTAAGCGTGCAGGAAGGTGATGGCGACCGATTCGACACCCTGCGCCACCAGCGCCTTGCCGGCTTCACGCACGCTGTTCTCGTCGAGGGGCGTATCGACGGCGCCGTCGGCCCGCACGCGCTCGATGGCTTCGAGCCGAAGCTCGCGCGGCACCAGCGTGGCGGGCATCTCGATGAACAGATCATAGAGGTCGAACTTGAATTCGCGGCGCATCTCCAGCGTGTCGCGGAAACCTGCCGTCGTGATCAGGCCCGTCTTGACGCCGCGCCGCTCGATCAGCGCGTTGGTGAACAGCGTTGTCGCATGCACGATGCGCGAAATTTGCGCACCCTTGACCTGCTCGCGCTCCAACAGTGTCTGCACACCGCGGATGGCGCCAACCGTGGGCTCTTCGGGCGTGGTCATCTCCTTGTGGCTGAAGACGCGCGCGTCGGCATGGTTGTAGAGAACGACATCGGTGAAGGTGCCACCAATGTCGATACCGAGGGAGTAGTTTTCAGTGGTCATTTGGCGTATCCGCGAACTTGGTCTTGTTCAATGAGTTCCGCAGGGCGCGACTTGGCGTCGCCGAAGCCGCCGCCTCCAGGCGTGCGCAGCAGCACCTTGGTGCCGAGCTTGACGATCTGCTGGGCCTTGGGATTGATCTTCACGCCGTCGATCAGGATTTCGCCAGGTGCGCCAGACTGGCCGCCGGCAAAGCCGGGCGTTGCCGACTCGGGACGGGTACGCTCAGCCATGAAGGACATGGTGGCCGGGTTCTCCGAGAGGCTTTCCAGCAGAAGCTCCTGCCCGGTGCCACCGCGGTGCATGCCGTTGGCCTGCTCGATGTCGCGGAAACGACGGTGGTGCACCTTGAGCGGCGACAACTGCTCGATGATTTCCACCGGCGTCGAGGAGATGTTGCTGGGCCAGGACAGCACATTGACGCCGTCGCTCTTGGCGCTTGCGCCATAGCCGCCATTGAGGAAGAACAGGTTGGCAAAGCCTCGGCCATCGGGGCGCGTGCCGGCCATGTTGATGCACCACAGCGGGGAGCCGACACCGGCGATGACCTTGTCGGGGACGACCTGCGCCAAGGCGTTGACCACCATCGCGGGCAGGAAGTGGCCGATCAGCGCACGCGCACCGCCTGCGGCAGGCGGGAGCGAATTGAGAATGCTGCCTTCGGGCGCGGTCACCGTCAGCGGTGCCAGCGCGCCGTCGTTGTTGGGCACATCGGGGCACAGCACCGCCTTGACGCCATACGAGGTGTAAGCCGTCGTGTAGGCCAGGCAGACGTTGATCGACTTCTGCACTTGCGCGTCGGAGCCCGCGAAGTCGAGCAGCATCTCGTCGCCCTTCACGGTCAGCGCCAGCTTCAGGCGGATCGGTGCGTCGATACCATCGCTGATGGCCTCGGCATGGTAGGTGCCATCGCGCAGCTCGCGGATGGCATTGCGCATGGCAGTTTCGCTGCGGCTGCGCAGTTCCTGCGACAAATCTTCCAGGGTTTCAAGTCCGTACTCGTCCATCAGGGCGAGGGTCTGGCGCTCCATGAGGGCCAGGCCCGTGAACTGCGCGTAGAGATCACCCATCAACTGGTCCGGTACGCGCACGTTCTGGCGCATGATGCGCTCCAGCGTTGCGTCGATCTTGCCGGCGCGCAGCACCTTCATCACGGGAATCTGCAGGCCTTCCTCGAACACCGAAGTGGCATCGGCCGAACGTACACGGCCACCGATGTCGGGCGCGTGCGCCACCGATCCAGCCCACGCGACCAGCTTGCCGTTCCTGAAAATAGGCTTGCCCACGGTGATATCAGGCAAGTGCCCGGTACCAAGCCAGATATCGTTAGTGATGAGGATGTCGCCCTCTTCGAGTTCCGATTCCGGATAGGCCGCGAGAAAGGCCCGGATGGTGCGTGGCGCAGTTCCGATGAAGGACGGGATACTGTTGGACGCCTGGGCGATGGACTGGCCCTGGGCGTCGGTGACGACGCAGGCAAAGTCGTTGGACTCGCGCACGATGGAAGAAAAGGAGGTTCGCACCAGCGATGCCGCCGCCTCGTCAACCATGGAAATGAGCCGCCGCCACAGCAGCTCCAAGGTAATGCCGTTCATCATAGTTTCCTCACTCTGCTCGGATGTTGGCGGTCGAAATGACCTTCTTCCACTTCACGGTTTCGTCGGCTACGAACCGTGCGCTTTCTTCGGGAGTCCCGCCTATCAGCATCAAGGCGAGGCTCTTCCATTTGTCCTGGAGATCCGGCGCATGCAGGATCTCGTTGATGTCCTTGTTGAGCTGGGCGACCGTCGCACGAGGGACTGCTGCGGTGGTCGCCACCGTGAACCAGCCCGTGCCGTCGAAGCCGGGCACGACGAGCTCCGCCACCGTGGGGACGTCCGGGAGCACAGGGCTGCGGTCTTTGCTGGTCACCGCGAGGCCGCGGATCCTTCCAGACTTCACGATCGGAGCGGCCGTAGTGAGCAGTTCGAACATCATGTCGATCTGGCCGCCCATGAGGTCATTCATGGCCGCGGCGCTTCCCTTGTATGGGACGTGTGTCAGCTGCACGCCTACGGCTTGCTGAAACAGCTCGCCCACCATGTGCGTGGACGAACCCGTGCCGGCCGAACCGAAGTTCAGGCGGCCGGGGTGAGCCTTCGCATAGGCGATGAGTTCGCCCAGGTTCTGGAAGGGCCGGCTGGGGTGGACCGCGATCACGCACGGCACGCCGCCCAGGATCACGATGGGCTGCAGATCCTTCTCGGGATCGTACGGAAGCTTGCTATAGACGGAGAACGCCGAATGGATGCCGATGGTCCCGAGCAGCAGCGTACTGCCGTCCGGCTTGGCCGCCGCCGCGGCGCTCGCGCCGAGGTTGCCGCCCATGCCAGGCCGGTTGTCGACGATCACCGGCTGGCCGTATTTCTTGCCCAGACGCTCGGCGATGACGCGCGCCAGCACGTCTGCCGTACCGCCGGGCACGAATGGCGCCACGATCTTGATGGTGCCTGAGGGGATATGGGTCGCGCAGAACGCATGAACTGCATGGAGCGCGGCGCCGGAGGCCAGCAGGGCTGTACAGACGGATCGGCGAGTAAATGCCATGGCAATTTCGGGGTGGAGACTTGATATGCCGCAAAGTCTAGGAAGGCTCATATATTCGAGCAAATGCTAATTTTTTGGACATCTATCCATCTGAGATATACAGTGGAGCGATGGCCCGCCCCCTCACCTTCCAGCAGATCGAAGCATTCCGCGCCGTGGTGCTCTCCGGCACCACCGTTGCCGCCGCACACATGCTTCATACGACCCAACCCACGATCAGCCGCCTGATCGGCCAGGCGCAACATGCGAGTGGCTTGAAGCTGTTCACGCTCGACCGGGGGCGCCTGCAGCTCACCCGCGAAGGGCGTTACCTCTTCGACACCGTGCAACAGAATTTCCAGGGCTTTGAGCGCATCGAGCGCGCGGTAGCCGCCCTGCGCGAATCCGGCGCAGGCGTCTTCCGCATCGCCTGTACGCCATCTCTGGGCCAAAGCATTCTTGCGGCCACCATGGAACGCTTTGTTCGGCAGTTCCCGCAGGTGCAATTCACGGTGCAGACGCTGGGAAGCATGCAGATCGAGGAAGGACTGCGGCAGGGCCTGTACGACATTGCGCTGACCAACAAGCCCTTCGACGGGGCCGAATTCCTGATGCATGCGGTGCACGAAGCCCAGGCCGTCTGCGTGTGCGCGGTCGAGCACCCTTTCTCTAAGCTGCCCATCGTGAAGATCACAGACCTGCGGGAGCAGACACTCATCAGCCTGCCGCCGCAGGACGACCTCGAGGTAGCGTTGCGCAGGGCTTTCGAGAAAAAGAAAATGACGCCGCCGACCGTCATCGAGACGATCTACTCCTCCACCATATGCAGCTTCGTCGCACGCGGCCTCGGCGTGGCAGTCATCAACCCCTACATGGCCTCGGAATTCAAGGACAGGCTGTGCATCCGAAAATTCAGCCCGAAACTCCCGATCACCACCTATGCCGCCTTCGCGCGCTTCTCACCAGCATCCGAGCTCGCCGAGAAGTTCTTCGAGCAGCTCAAGGACATCTGCAAGTTGTGGGGCCTGCCGGGGCGATGACGCCACACGCACCATGAAAAAACGCCAAGGCCCCGATTGAGGCACCTTGGCGTTTCAGGATTCCGAGCAGCGGGAGCTTACTGCGCTGCGGTCACCACATTGCGCAAACGGATATGCAGCTCGCGCAGCTGCTTCTCGTCCACCGGCGACGGCGCCTGCGTCAGCAGATCCTGCGCGCGCTGGGTCTTGGGGAAGGCGATCACGTCGCGGATGGAGTCGGCGCCGGTCATCAGGGTGATCAGGCGATCCAGGCCAAAGGCCAGGCCGCCGTGCGGGGGCGCGCCGTACTGCAGCGCGTCCAGCAGGTAGCCGAACTTGGCGCGCTGGTCTTCGGGGCTGATGTGCAGGGCGGCGAACACCTTGGACTGCACGTCGGCGCGGTGGATACGCACCGAGCCTCCGCCCAGCTCCCAGCCATTGAGCACCATGTCGTAGGCCTTGGCGACGCAGGCGCCGGGGTCGGTGTCCATCAAGTCCTCGTGGCCGTCCTTCGGAGACGTGAAGGGGTGGTGCACGGCCACCCAGCGGTTGTCTTCCTCGTCATGCTCGAACATGGGGAAGTCCACCACCCACAGCGGCGCCCAGCGATCCTCGAACAGGCCCATCTTCTTGCCGAATTCGCTGTGGCCGACCTTCAGGCGCAGTGCGCCGATGGCGTCGTTGACGATCTTCGCCTTGTCGGCGCCGAAGAAGATGAGGTCGCCGCTCTGCGCGCCGCTGCGCTTCAGCACCTCGGCCAGCGCGGCGTCGTGGATGTTCTTCACGATGGGCGACTGCAACCCATCACGGCCCTTGGCGAGATCGTTCACGCGGATATAGGCCAGGCCCTTGGCGCCGTAGATCTTCACGAACTCGGTGTACTGGTCGATCTCGCCGCGGCTGATGCCGCCGCCCTCAGCCGAGCCGCCGGGAACGCGCAGGGCCACCACGCGGCCGCCCTTCATGTTGGCGGCGCCCGAGAACACCTTGAAGTCCACGTCCTTCATGACGTCGGTGAGCTCGGTGAATTCGAGTTTCACGCGCAGATCGGGCTTGTCGGAGCCAAAGCGGTGCATGGCCTCTTGATAGGCCATGGTGGGGAACTGGCCCAGATCCACGCCCAGCTGCTGCTGGAACACTTCCGTGATCATGCGCTGGAAGATGGCGCGGATTTCCTCCTCGCCCAGGAACGAGGTCTCGCAGTCGATCTGCGTGAACTCGGGCTGGCGGTCGGCGCGCAGGTCTTCGTCGCGGAAGCACTTGGTGATCTGGTAATAGCGGTCGTAGCCGGCCACCATCAGCATCTGCTTGTACAGCTGGGGCGACTGCGGCAGGGCGAAGAACTGGCCGTCGTGCACGCGGCTGGGCACCAGGTAGTCGCGCGCGCCCTCGGGCGTGCTCTTGCCCAGCATGGGGGTTTCGATGTCGATGAAGCCCTCTTGGTCGAGGAAGTTGCGCACCTGGATCGCCGTTTTGTAGCGCAGCATCATGTTGCGCTGCATGTGGGGGCGGCGCAGATCCATCACGCGATGCGTGAGGCGCGTGGTCTCCGACAGGTTCTCGTCGTCCATCTGGAACGGGGGCGTGACGGAGGCGTTGAGCACCGCGAGTTCATGGCACAGCACTTCGATCTGGCCGCTTTTCAGCTTGTCGTTGGTCGTGCCCTCGGGGCGCGCACGCACCACGCCCACCACCCGCACACAGAACTCGTTGCGCACGTCCTCGGCCACCTTGAACATCTCGGGGCGATCCGGGTCGCACACCACCTGCACATAGCCTTCGCGGTCGCGCAGGTCGATGAAGATCACACCGCCATGGTCGCGGCGGCGGTTCACCCAGCCGCACAGGCTGACGGTTTCGCCCATCAGGGCTTCGGTCACGAGACCGCAATAGTGGGAGCGCATGGCCATGGATCAGTCTTCCTGCGCCCTCGTGGGCGCGACGATGGGGGGTGGTTGTTTCAGGGGACGGGCGTGCCGGGAACTGCTGGTATTACTTGCTGGCTTCCAGCGCTACATGGTCGGGCGGCGCCACCACGCCCATGGACACGATGTATTTGAGTGCCGCGTCGATGCTCATGTCCAGCTCGACGCAGTCGCTCCTGCGCATGAGCACGAAATAGCCGCTGGTGGGGTTGGGCGTGGTGGGCACGTAGACGCTGACGAATTCATCGCGCAGATAGCCGGCAACCTCGCCGCTGGGCTGGCCGGTGACGAAGGCCACCGTCCACATGCCATCGCGCGGCCACTGCACCAGCACGGCAGTGCGAAAGGCGTTGCCGCTTTCGGAGAACAGCGTGTCCGACACCTGCTTGACGCTGGAATAGATGGAGCGCACCACCGGAATGCGGCTCACCAGCCCGTCGCCCCAGGACACCATCTTGCGCCCGGCGAAGTTGCTGGCAAACGCCCCCACGATGAGCAGGATGGCCAGCGTCAGCAGCACACCGAAGCCCGGGATGTGAAAGCCGAGCAACCTGTCCGGGTGCCAGGCCTCGGGCAGGATCGCGAGCGTCTGATCCAGCGTACCCACGATCCAACTCAGCACCCAGGCGGTGATGACGCCGGGCACGATGACCAGCAGGCCGGTGAACAGCCATTTGCGCAAGGCAGCCATAGAGGGGGTTCTTATGCGTCAGAAGTGGCTGGAGCGCTTGCGGGTGCAGCGCTGGCAGCTTCGTTTTTAGGAGCGTCTTGGGCCGTGGGCGCGGCTGCCGCAGTGCCGCCGGCAGCGCTGGCGCCGCCACGGAAATCGGTCACATACCAGCCCGACCCCTTGAGCTGAAAGCCGGCGGCCGTTATCTGCTTGGTGAAGGCCGCTGCGCCGCAGGCGGGGCAATCGGTCAGCGGTGCATCGGAGATTTTTTGCAGCACGTCTTTGGCATGGCCACAGGTGCCGCATCGGTAAGCGTAAATAGGCATTGCGAAGAAATGCGAAAAATGTGCAAAGCCTTTGATTATAGGTAAGCCCACTCGTAACGCTTGCGCAGGGGCTTACTCCACCCCCATCACGCGGTGGTGCGGTGCGCGCGTGCTGCGTACCATCTGCGGCGCCAGCGAGCCGGCCACCATGCCAAGGGTTGCCGACAGCACCCCGGCCAACTGCTGCGGAAAGGCGTTGTGGAGCGCCGGCGTAATCATGAACAGCAGCCACACGCCAATGCCCAGCACCACGGCACACACGGCGCCCTGGGTGTTGGCGCGCTTCCAGTACAGGCCGAACACCAGGGGCACGAAGGCCCCCACCAGCGGCACCTGATAGGCGCTGGAGACCAACTCATAAATGGGCGTGCCCTCCATCTTGATGGAGTAGATCAGCACGCCCGCGGCAAACACCAGCACGCTGATGCGCATCGTCAGGAGCTTTTCGCGGTCGCTGATCTGCTCGGGGCGGAACTGGCGCCAGATGTTTTCGGTAAAGGTCACGCTGGGCGCGAGCAGCGTGGCCGATGCGCAGGACTTGATGGCCGACAGCAACGCGCCAAAGAACAGCACCTGCATGACCAGCGGCATGCGCGTCATGACCAGGGTGGGCAGCACCTTTTGCGGGTCGTCCTGCAGCAGCGCGGCCGCCTGCTCGGGCATGATGATGAGCGCACTGGCCACCAGGAACATGGGCACGAAGGCAAACAGGATGTAGGCCGAGCCGCCGATGACCGTGCCATGGGTGGCGGCCCGCTCGGTATTGGCCGACATCACGCGCTGGAACACGTCCTGCTGCGGAATGGAGCCCAGCATCATGGTGATGGCGGCGCCGAAGAAGAACACCATCTCATGCCAGCTGGGCGCTGGCCAGAAGCGCAGCATGTCGCGGCTCATGACCAGGTCGATGACCTTGCCGGCGCCCCCCGCCATGTCGGCCGCGAACCAGGACAGGATCACCAGGCCCAGCACCAGGATGATCATCTGGATGAAGTCGGTCACGGCCACCGACCACATGCCGCCCCACAGCGTGTAGACCAGGATGGACAACACGCCTATCGCCATGCCCCAGGCAACGCTGACCGCGCCGTCGGACAGCAGGTTGAACACCAGGCCCAGGGCCGTGACCTGGGCCGACACCCAGCCCAGGTAGCTGAGCATGATGATGAGCGAGCAGATGATCTCCACGGCGCGGCCGTAGCGCTCGCGGTAGTAGTCGCTGATGGTCAGCAGCGTCATGCGGTACAGCTTGGCCGCAAAGAACAGGCCCACCAGAATCAGGCACATGCCGGCGCCGAAAGGATCCTCGACCACGGCATTCAAGCCCCCCTTGATGAACTTGGCCGGTACACCCAGCACGATCTCGGAGCCGAACCAGGTCGCGAAGGTGGTGGTGATGATCATGTACATGGGCAGATGGCGCCCGGCGATCGCGAAGTCCGCCGTGTTCTTCACCCGCTGTGCGGCCCACAGGCCTATGGCTATGGTGACGAACAGGTAGGCGATCACCATGAAGATCAGCACCTTGAAGCTCCTGGAGGGGGTAGATCAATGGGTTCTGGCTAGAAAAAGCGCACGCGCACCACGAGCTGCATGGCCAGCAGGCCCAGCACGAAGCCCAGGCCGCCGTAGATAATGCTCTGCAGCAGCCGGTTGGTGCGTTTTTGCGCGGCCAGCAAATCCTGCAGCTCGGCACGGCTGTCGTGCGGACGCTGGCGCAGGTAGTCGTGCAGCAGGCGCGGCAGGTCGGGCAGGATCTTGGCGTAGTGCGGCGCCTCGGCCTTGAGCTCGCGCCACAGGCGCTGGGGGCCAAGCTGCTCCAGCATCCACTTCTCCAGGAAGGGCTTGGCCGTGCTCCACAGGTCCAGGTCGGGATCCAGCTGGCGCCCCAGACCCTCGATGTTGAGCAGGGTCTTCTGCAGCAGCACCAGCTGCGGCTGTATCTCCACCTGAAAGCGGCGCGAGGTCTGGAACAGGCGCAACAGCACCATGCCGAGCGAAATTTCCTTCAGTGGCCGGTCGAAATAGGGCTCGCACACCGTGCGGATGGCCGCCTCCAGCTCGTTCACGCGCGTACTTGCCGGCACCCAGCCGCTCTCGATGTGCAGCTCGGCCACGCGCTTGTAGTCGCGTCGGAAGAAGGCGGTGAAGTTCTGCGCCAGGTATTCCTTGTCGAACTCGGTCAGCGTGCCCACGATGCCGAAATCGAGCGAGATGTAGCGCCCGAAACTGGCAGTATCGAGGCTGACCTGGATGTTGCCCGGGTGCATGTCGGCATGGAAGAACCCGTCGCGAAACACCTGGGTGAAGAAGATCGTCACACCGTCGCGCGCCAGTTTTGGAATGTCCACCCCCGCTGCGCGCAGGCGATCCACCTGGCTGATGGGCACGCCCTTCATGCGCTCCATCACCATCACGTCTGCGTGGCAGGAATCCCAGAACACCTCGGGGATCAGCACCAGATCCAGCCCCTCCATGTTGCGGCGCAGCTGGGCCGCGTTGGCGGCCTCGCGTACCAAGTCGAGCTCGTCGTGCAGGTAGTTGTCGAACTCGGCCACCACTTCGCGCGGCTTGAGGCGCTTGCCGTCGGCCGACAGGCGTTCCACCCAGTTGGCCATCATGCGCATCAGCGCCAGATCCTTGTCGATCACCGGCAGCATATCGGGGCGCAGCACCTTCACGGCCACGTCGCGCTCGACGCCATGGCGGTCGCGGATCACGGCGAAGTGCACCTGGGCGATGGAGGCGCTGGCCACGGGTTCGCGCTCGAACGAGACGAAGATCTCGCCGAGCGAGCGGCGAAACGAGCGCTCTATGGTGGCGATGGCGATGTCGGGATCGAAGGGCGGCACGCGATCCTGCAGCAGCGCCAGCTCATCGGCAAGGTCGGGCGGCATCAGGTCGCGCCGCGTGGACAGCACCTGGCCGAACTTGACGAAGATCGGCCCCAGGCTCTCCAGGGCTTCGCGCAGGCGCTGGCCGCGCGGCGCATCGAGCCTGCGGCCAATGGTGATGATGCGCGTGAGGGCGCGCAGCCACGGGTGCTGAAAGCTCGACAGCACGAGCTCGTCGAGGCCATAGCGCAGCACCACCCAGAAGATGGTGACACCCCGGAACAGGCGGCTCATAGACGCATATGGCCGCTGGCACCGTCCTGGCCCGCCATGCGGCCACCCACGAAGCTGCGCAGCGCAGTGGTGGCGCGCTGCGCCACCGAGGCGATGGCGCGCGCCGGAGCATCGCCGATGACGCGCGCCAGGTCTTCCTCCACATCCCAACGCACTTGATCCACGAGCCAATTGATGTCGGCGGCAAGTTGCACGTCGCCGTCGATGCGTATCGTGGGCTTGTCGCCCCGCAAGGCCGTGCGCGCCAGCATCAAGGGCGAGGTCTCGGACACTTGCACGCGCAGGTCTGGCGCCACGCCCTGCGGCGCCAGGTCGAGCAGGCCCGCCGGCGTGACCTGCAGCGCCATGCTGAACACGCGCCACTGCACCAGGACTACTCGGCCAGACTGGCGCGCCAGGCGCTCCATGGCCTCTCTTTCCTGCATCAGCACATGGTTCAGGAATAGCACCAGGCGGTGCTGCAGCTCATGCACCAGCCATGCGGGTGGCTGCGAGCCGGCAAGAACGCGCTGGAGTAGCCCGTCCAGAAAGGAAAAAGGGGACTGTGTTGCCATAGTCCCCGATTATCGGATGATTCGGCGCCCTGGCTTTTTTGCCATCGGCACCGCTGGTGTCGCGTCACCGGCCAGATGTCGAAGGCTGCGCGTCGCCATCGGATCGCAGCGCAAGGCGCATTGCGCAGCCAATACCGAGAGTATTGGCAAGCGATGCAACGCAGCGATGCGATTCGAGGGCCAGCGCAGACCGACAGATGACCGGTGACGCGACACTAGGCTTATTGCAACGCCTGCAGACCCGCGACCAGCCAGCCGCTCGCGCCGTTCTTGGGCTTGGTCATGTTCCAGACCTCACGGAACGGGCTGGGGCCGGCCGAGGCGTCCTCGCGGATCATGCCCGAGAACTCCACGCTGGCCATGTAGGCGTCGCCCAAGTCCTCGATGCCCAGCAGCTGCGCCTCGAGCATCGCCACCTCGGTGTGGTTGGGCTGGGGGGGCTGGATCTGGCCGAATTGCGATTCGCGGTCGTTGAGCTGGCTGCGGATCTCACCCAGCATGCCATCCGTCATCATGGAGCGCAGCGTGGCGATGTCCGACTTGTCCCAGGCCGCCTGCAGCGTGATGAAATTGCGCTTGGCGGCCACGAGGAAACCCGCGGTATCGAAGTCGGCTGGCACGCCCCAGTTCTGCGAGCCCGCCAGGGCCGAGCCGATCATGCTGCCGCCGCTCTGCTGCGGCTGGGCGGAGAACTGCTCCCAGGGGCGCGCCGACGCGTCGTTGCCCACTTTCTCGGGGTTGTACTGGCGCGGCAGCTGTGCGTCCGCCGGCGTGGGGCTGCCCGCGCCCTGGAAGGCAAAAGGCGCACCACCGGCTGCGGCCGCCGCCGGTTTGCGCGAACGCATCACCATGCCGATGACGGCAAACGCCACCAGGGCCAGCAAGGCGATCAACAGGACGTTGCCAAACGCCGCACCCAGGCCGAGCGAATTGGCCAGCCAGGCCAGGCCCAGGCCTGCCGCCAGGCCGCCGAGCATGGCGCCCCAGGGCTTCTTGGGCGCTGCTGCCGCCGCATTGGGCGCGGCGGCCGGTTTGGCCGGTGCGCTGTTGGCGGCGTTTTGCTGCGCCGGTGCGGCAGGCGCGGCGGGTGGCGTCGCCTGGCGCTGGGTGACGTTGCTGGACTGCTGGCCGATGGATCTGCCGCCGCCCATGCGACGCGCATCGGCTTCCAGATGCACGACTGCCAACATGGCAACCAAAACCATAGACCACAGTTTCATAGGACTCACTCCAAGGGTTTGATAGCTTTAAAGAATCGCTTGTGCGTCAGCATTTGATTCCGACATGCAGGGCAACGATACCACCCGTCATGTTGTGATAGTCCACATGGCCAAAACCACTTTGTTTCATAAGGTTTTTTAGCTCCTCCTGCCCCGGGTGCATGCGGATGGATTCGGCCAGATAGCGGTAGCTCGCGTCATCGCCCGCCACCAGCTTGCCCAGGCGCGGCAGCACCTGGAAGGAATACCAGTCGTAGGCCTTTTCCAGCGGACTGGCCACCTTGGAAAATTCCAGCACCAGCAGGCGCCCGCGGGGTTTGAGCACGCGGCACATTTCCTGGAGCGCGGCATCCTTGTGCGTCATGTTGCGCAGGCCAAAGGCCACGCTGACCAGATCGAAATGCTGATCCGGAAACGGCAGCTGCTCGGCGTCGCAGACCAGCGTGGGCAGCACCACGCCCCGGTTGATGAGGCGATCACGCCCCACGCGCAGCATGGCTTCGTTGATGTCGGTGTGCACCACCTGGCCGGTGCTGCCCACCTTTTTGGCAAAGGCCAGCGACAGGTCGCCCGTGCCGCCCGCAATGTCCAGCACCCGGTCGCCCTCGCGCAGGTTGGCCACCATCACGGTGTAGGCCTTCCAGGCACGGTGCAGCCCGCCCGACATCAGGTCGTTCATCACGTCGTACTTGGACGCAACCGAGTCGAACACGCCGCGCACATGGCGCGCCTTGTCATTTTCATCAACGGTTTCAAAGCCGAAATGCGTGGTGCTCATGGCAGTCAATCCTATGGGCGCAGGCGCCCGGCGTACAGCGACAACCCCGCGTCAGCGCGGGGCATGTGTCGGAAAAACAAAGAAATAGCCTGTTGCGCTTATGTGGAAAGCGTGTACAGCTATAACGAAGATAGCATCAATGACCCGGTCAGCTGGATTTGGACTTGTGCACCGAGCGCACCGCAGGCGTCTCCCGTTGCGGTGGCGTATCACGATCGCGCCCCGCCTCCTGCAGACGCTGCAGGTAGCGCTGCCACAGCTTGTCCTGATCGCGCCCCAGTTCGTAGAGATAGGCCCAGGTAAAGATGCCGCTGTTGTGCCCGTCGGAGAAACTGGGCTGGATGGCGTAATTGCCCACGGGCTGCAGATCCACCAGGGTCACATCGCGCTTGCCCGTCTGCAGCACCTCCTGCCCCGGGCCATGGCCCATGACCTCGGCCGAGGGCGAGTACACGCGCAGCAGCTCGAAAGGGATGCGGAACTGCGCGCCGTCGTCAAAAGCGATCTCCAGCACGCGCGACTGCTCGTGCACCGTGATGGCTTGGGGGGTGGGAGAGCCCGAGGTAAGACCTGCCATAAACCGTTTGCGTCAAAGACTCTGATCGAAGAAAGCTGGCATTGTCCCATCGCCCGCCGGCCAGTCTTGCCGGCCCACGCTATTGCCTGCTCTGCGGCGGCCACTGCCGCGCCGCGTGCAGGATGCGCAGCACGCGCCCGGGGCGGCCCAACAGGGGGTGACCGAGCAAGCGGCCTGCCTTCGCGGAAAACAGCGCATCAAGGGCCAGCGCGGCGGATGGGTTGTCCTGGGCGATGTAGGCGCGGATGTCAAGCCTGTCGGCTGCTGCCGGCCTTGTCCAAACCAGCTTCACGATGCGGCAAGGTTCCGGCGCACGGCGGCCCGCCATGCCTCGGCCTCGGCTTCCACCTCATCGGCGGACAACAGCTCGCCTGCGTTGGCTGCGTCGATGCCGATCTGCACCTGCTCGCGCAACCACCGTTCATGCTCGGCGGCCTGTTCCTGCTGCTGAACGAAGGAGCGCATGAAGTCGCGCAGCAGCTGCGCGCCCGTGCGATCGCGCGCCTTGGCGGCGGCGGCAAAGTCGTTTTTCAGGGCTTCGTCCACCCGGAATGTGAAAGTCGCTTCGGTCATGGTGCCGCCTCTCATGTGTTACGCGGTACGAACAAGGTAGCACATGTCACGATGCCCTGCTACTGGGGCGACACGCGCGCGCAAAGAACGCAACTCACACCAGCACCCGCTCGATGCCGCCGGCGTTGGCCCGCGCCACGTATTCAGGCATCCAGTTCTCGCCCAGGATCTGCCTGGCCATCTCGACGACGATGTAGTCCGCCTCCAGCAAGCCGGTCTGCAAGTCGTTTTCGTAGCGCGAGATGCCCTGCAGGCAGCTCGGGCAGCTGGTCAGGATCTTGATGTTGTCCTGCGCGCCGACGGCGCCGCTGCCGCGCAGCTGGGCCTCGCCCTTGCGGATTTCCTCGGTCTTGCGAAAGCGCACCTGGGTGGCGACGTCGGGCCGCGTCACGCCCAGCGTGCCGGATTCGCCGCAGCAGCGGTCGCTTCTCAAGACCTTGTCCCCCACCAGGGCGCGCACGGTCTGCATGGAGTCGCCCTGCTTCATGGGGTTGTGGCAGGGCTCGTGGTACAGGTAGCCGCCCTGGCCACTACCGGAGGGGTCATTGACTCCTGGCAGCGTGATGCCTTTTTCGAGCAGAAATTCGTGGATGTCGACGATGCGGCTGCCGGGGAAGATCTTGTCGAATTCGTAGCCCTGCAGCTGGTCGTAGCAGGTGCCGCAGGACACGACCACCGTCTTGATGTCCAGGTAGTTCAGCGTGGTCGCCACGCGGTGGAACAGCACGCGGTTGTCGGTGATCATCTTCTCGGCCTTGTCCGCCTGGCCGCTGCCGCGCTGCGGGTAACCGCAGCACAGGTAGCCGGGCGGCAGCACGGTCTGCACGCCGGCGTGCCAGAGCATGGCCTGCGTGGCCAGGCCCACCTGGCTGAACAGGCGCTCGGAGCCGCAGCCGGGAAAGTAGAACACCGCCTCGCTGTCGCTGCTGGTCTGCGGGTTGCGGATGACCGGCACGTAGTCCTTGTCCTGGATGTCCAATAGCGCGCGCGCCGTCTTCGTCGGCAGGCCGCCGGGCAGCTTCTTGTTGACGAAATGGATCACCTGCTCCTTGAGCGGCGCCGTGCCCACCGTCGCCGGGGGGTGCGCGGTCTGCGGGCGGCTGATGCTGCGCAGCGCATCCACGGCCAGGCGCTGCGCCTTGAAGCCGACGTTCACCATGCCGGCGCGCAGCACGTTGATGGTGGCGGGGTTGGTGGCGTTGAGCATGGCCATGGCCAGCTTGTTGCCGGGGCGGAAGCTCTTCTTGTCCAGCTTGACCAGCAGGCTGCGCATGGCCATGCTGACGTCGCCGAAGTCGATCTTCACCGGGCAGGGGTTCAGGCACTTGTGGCAGATGGTGCAGTGGTCGGCCACGTCCTCGAACTCCTGCCAGTGGTGGCTGGAGATGCCCCGGCGCGTCTGCTCCTCGTACAAAAAGGCCTCGGCCAGCAGCGACGTGGCGAGGATCTTGTTGCGCGGGCTGTACAGCAGATTGGCGCGCGGCACATGCGTGGAGCACACGGGCTTGCACTTGCCGCAGCGCAGGCAGTCCTTGACGCTGGCGACGATGCTGCCGATGTCGCTCTGCTGCATGATGAGCGACTCGTAGCCCATCAGGCCGAAGCTGGGCGTGTAGGCGTTGGTCAGGTCTGAATAGCGCAGCGAGGTGCGCGATTTTTCTTGGGTAATATCGGCCTTCTGACCTTGCGGGTACTGCGCCAAAAGCTCCTGATTACGTAGCAGCTTGCCCCAGTTGAAGCGCCCCTGCGGATCGACCTTGCGCTTGTATTCGGCAAAGGGTTCCAGCTCGGCGTCGGTCAAGAATTCCAGCTTGGTGATGCCGATGCCGTGCTCGCCCGAGATCACGCCATCCAGGCTGCGCGCCAGCTCCATGATGCGCGCCACGGCGCCATGGGCGGCCTGCAGCATCTCGTAGTCGTCGCTGTTCACGGGGATGTTGGTGTGCACATTGCCGTCGCCGGCATGCATGTGCAGCGCCACCCAGACGCGGCCCTTGAGCACCTTCTGGTGGATGGCGGCGATTTCTTTCAAAACGGGCTCGAACGCCGCGCCGGTGAAGATGTCGGCCAGCGGCTTTTGCAGCTGCACCTTCCAGCTCGCGCGCAGGCTGTGGTCTTGCAGCTGCGGGAACAGGGTGGCAACGTTGTCCAGCCAGCCCTGCCACAGCGCGCGCACCTCGGCCACCAGGCCTTGCGCCTGCGCCACGCGGTCGCCCAGCAGCTCGGCGGCGGAAATGCCCTGCGCGTCGTCCGACTTGCCCAGGGGCAGATCCGGGCGCGCCAGAAACTCCGTCACCGCGTCGCACAGCGCCAGCTTGTTGCGCAAGCTGAGTTCGATGTTGATGCGCTCGATGCCGTCGGTGTACTCCGCCATGCGCGGCAGCGGGATCACCACGTCCTCGTTGATCTTGAAGGCGTTGGTGTGCCGGGAGATCGCCGCCGTGCGCTTGCGATCCAGCCAGAATTTCTTGCGCGCCTCACTGCTCACGGCCGTGAAGCCCTCGCCATCGCGCGAATTGGCGATGCGCACCACCTCGGCGCTGGCACGCGCCACGGCGTCCGCGTCGTCGCCGACGATGTCGCCGATCAGCACCATCTTCGGCAGCTTGCCGCCGCCCTTCTTGCTCTTGGTGGCGTAGCCCACCGCCTTCAGGTAACGGTCGTCCAAGTGCTCCAGGCCGGCGAGCAGCACGCCACTGCGCTTCTGCTCGGCAAACATGAAGTCCTTGATCTCGACGATGCTGGGCACGGCCAGCTTGGCCGAGCCGAAGAATTCCAGGCACACGGTGCGCGTGTGCGCCGGCATGCGGTGCACGATCCAGCGCGCGCTGGTGATCAGGCCGTCCGTGCCCTCTTTCTGCACGCCCGGCAGGCCGGAGAGGAACTTGTCCGTCACGTCCTTGCCCAGGCCCTCCTTGCGGAAGGTCTTGCCGGGGATGTCCAGGCGCTCGCTGCGGATCGGGGTCTTGCCGTCGGCCTGGAAATACTGCAGCTCAAAGCTGGCGACTTCTGCGTCGTGGATCTTGCCCAGGTTGTGGTTGATGCGCGTGACCTCCAGCCACTCGGCCTCGGGCGTCACCATGCGCCAGCTGGCCAGGTTGTCCAGCGCCGTGCCCCACAGCACGGCCTTCTTGCCGCCGGCGTTCATGGCGATGTTGCCGCCGATGCAGCTGGCCTCGGCGCTGGTCGGATCGACGGCGAACACCAGGCCGGCCGCCTCGGCCGCGTCGGCCACGCGCTGCGTCACCACGCCGGCCTCGGTCCAGAGGGTGGGCACCTCGTGGTCGAGCCCGGGCAGGCGCACGCGCTCGACCGCGCCCATGCCCAGCAGCTTTTCGGTGTTGATGACGGCGCTCTTCCAGTCCAGCGCGATGGCGCCGCCGGTGTAGCCGGTGCCGCCGCCACGCGGAATGATGGTGAGGCCCAGCTCGATGCAGCCGGCCACCAGCGCGGCCATCTCGGCCTCGCTGTCGGGCGTGAGCACCACCAGCGGAAACTCCACCCGCCAGTCGGTGGCGTCGGTCACGTGGCTGACGCGCGAAAGGCCGTCGAACTTGATGTTGTCCTTGTGCGTGTGCCGGCCCAAGACCCGCGCGGCGCGGCGGCGCAGCTCGGCCACGGTGTCGAACGAACGGTCGAAGGCATCC